>CAMYYQ010000215.1 GCA_947303535.1 uncultured Ruminococcus sp. | reverse complement strand
AAGCACTTACAAGCCCGTTGACCTGTGCTATATCCGCACTCGGTCCCTTGAATTTCAAATTAATCTTATAAACATTGTTACGTATAGAATATCGCATCGCGGCTCCTGTTTCAGCTGAACGCCCCGAACCGTCGGCGAGGAGATCTGAACATATTACATTATATCCGTCGCGAAGCGGCTGAACTGCAAGTGCTGTATTATTGATACTTTCAATCGCAAGCATTACTTTCCACTCCTCGCTTTATCAGTATTTACGACATTCAGCACCTCACGGCTGAATTCTTTTGAATTTTTGAATAGGTAGTTTATGATCTCTATATTCATGCCGTTCTTCAGCAGCTCGTAGATCATTCTTAGCAGCTCCACTACCTCAGGATCGCTGCCTATCATGCCTTTTAACTTTGAAAGCGGTGATATTACTTCGGGGTCAACAGCAGCATTCCTGTTATCTCCTACCATTGCAAGAGTCGGAGCTGTTGCGAGACCACCTGCTGCAAGATGCGGTATCTCAGGAATATCAATTGTCGGTACCCAGCTGAACGGCTCTATGCCGAATATACTCGCATCTCTTATACCGTCTAATGCCCAGTTGATGCCTTCAAAGGGCTTGGCGATCACCCAGTTGATGCCGTCTATAAGACTGTTTACCGTTTCCTTGAATACATCTGCTATACTATCTGCAATGCCTTCAAAAATTGCTCCGCCTTTGGTAAATACATTCTTGATAGCCTGCCATGCTTCCGAGAACTTATCTCGGAACCAGTCGGTAACATTGCCAAAGCACTTCGTAATACCGTCCCAGACGCCACTGAAGAACGAACCAACTGAGGAAAATGCTGATTTGATGTTTTCCCACGCTGTTGAAAATGCGTCTCCGAAAAACTTTCCAACACCTGAAAAGACATTCTTTACATCGCTCCAGCGATCACCGAACCAGTTGCCTATAACCTTGAATACACCTGTAATTCCGTCCCAGGCTTTTTGGAATTTGTCCTTGAACCATGTACCGACTTTGGCAAATACTGTTTTTATTCCGTCCCATATTTTCTCAAAAAATGATACTGCAATTTGCCATATTGAAACGATATTGTCCCAGGACTTTTTGAATTTTTCCTCAAACCACTCGGCTACCTTCTCAAATACAGCTGTAATGCCTTCCCATATATCCGAGAAAAATTCAACAACTGCACTCCAGATAGTTTCTATGCCGTCCCATGCTCTTTGGAACAGATCAGCGAACCAGTCAGCTGCACATAAAAATGCCGAGCAGATACCATTCCATATATTCTGGAAGAACGCCGTAACTACAGACCATACAAGCTTGATCGCATTAAACGCAGCCTGGAATATATTTCTGAACCATTCAATAGCCGCAGAAAATACATTCTTTATTTTGCCCCATATATCAGCGAAGAATTGACCTGCACTGCTCCATGCAGACGCTATTGCCTCCCACGCTGCGCGGAATTTGTCGCCAAACCATTCAGATATATCTGAAAATACTCCTGTAATTGCCGAAACAAGTGCCTTGAATACATCTACAACTGCTGAGATGCCTTTTTTTATTGCATTCAGCAGACCTTGAATGATGTAATTGCCGATCTCCGCCATTTTCTTTGACGGTGAAGAAATTCCGAATGCCTTTTTAATGCCATTCCAGAACGGCTTGAAAATGTTATTATATATCCATTTTCCTATACCGATCAGTGCATCGCCTATTCCGACAAGTATACCCAGTATGATGTCAGCGCCGATGCTGCCGGTGTCCATACGTGCAAATTCCTGGCTGAAGAAGTCACCTATAGACTTTACAACATTTTTTATTGCGCCCCACAACAGAGATGCAGCTGCACCCAAAGCAGCACCTATAAGCTCAAATACCCTGCTTACTATGCCGCTCCAGTCGATATTGCTTAAAAAGCTATATATCTTCTCACCAATGCTCTGCCATTTTACAGTGTAGATCAGATTCAGAGCTGCATCAAGAATACCCTTGACACCCTCTGAAAGTGTTTTACCTGCCTTTGCGAAATCTATGCCGTCAAACCAACCGTTGACAGCTGTACCGATGCCCTTGCCGAAGCCCTTGAAATCGAATGTTGTAACAAATGCAAAAGCTGTGTCTATAAAGGCTCTTATCTTTGCGGACAGTGCTCTTCCGAGACCGTTCCAGTCAGTCTTTTCAATTGCTCTGTTCAGACCTGTTGCTATACCGCTGCCGAGCTTGCCCCAGTCAATGCTGTCATAGAATTTATTGACCGCAGAAGTGACCGTGTTGAGTCCGCCTGCGACTGTGTCTCCGAGAGTCTCCCAACCGCCTATCTCAGTAAACCTGTCGAGGAAGCCATTGATAGTGTCAGTAACTTTGCCGATACCACTGTTGAGCTTAGTACTTATATTATCCCAGTTAATGGAACTGAACGCCGAATTCACACGTTCAGCAAGTATCGCACCTACGCCCTTCCAGTCGCCCGACTTTATTGACTCTTTGAGTTTCTCTGCCCAGTCAGGGAGCTCAGGCTCTGACATATCAATGTTACTGTAGTCAGTACCGCCATTATCAGAAGAGCTGCTGTCATCACCGCTTGAAAGCACATTCATTTCGTCAATGCCTGCCATTGACATTTTAGCTTTCTTGGCTGCGTCAGCAGTCGTTTTCAGCTTCTTTGTAGCTTCGGCAGCCTGCTTGTATGTGCTTCCGAACAGTCCTGCTATAAAGCCTGCTACTGCCTTTGTTACAGTTGCAAGCCCTGACATGAGAGTATTGAGGGCAGGCATTATTGCCTGCAAGATAGGCTGAAATGCTATTGCAAGATTAGCCTTGACATCGTTGAGAGACTTGGCAAACTGTTCATCTGCCTTGGCAGTTTCGAGCAGCCCGTCTTTTATGGCTCTGAAAGCTGCATAGATACCAGCCATTAAGAACACACGCTTGAATGTATTCTTCAGAGCTGTACCGACCTTGGAGATCGGTTTGATCAGTGATGTTGCTGATTTGCCTGCGTTGTTGAAATTGGATCTGAGAGAGTTGAATGCCTTACCGCCGACAGTTTTTATTTTCCCGAAAACACTTGAAGCAATGCTGCCGACAGTGCCAAATGTCTTTGAAGCTTTTGATTTTATTCTTGAGAATACAGATTCGGTTTTTAATGCCAGTTCATCAACTTTTTCGGTTATCTCAGGCGTAATAATTTCGGGTATGCTCGTATTTTCAAGTTTATTAAGACTATTTGCGAGTTTGTCGAGCTTATTCTGTACAGATATTATACGCTGCTCAGTTGCAATGAGTTGTGCCGTTACTTCATCAGTAGGCTCAGCTGAGGACAGCTCCTGCCATTTCTTCTGCAACAGGTCAAGCTGTTCTGTAACAAGCTCTATTTCCTGTCTGAGCTTATCAGTGGGATCAGCAGCGACTTCAAACCGTCCGATATCAGCAAGCTTGTCATTGACTTTATCAACTGCCTCAGCAATTTTACTGTTTAGCTTTTCAGAGGCTGCTTCTATTTCCGCCGTCATGTCTCCCATGTTTACCTTCGGAGCTTCAACAGTACGCACTCTGTCACGCATATCAGGCAGATTTGCTTTTCCAAGGCTATCAACATATTTATCCCATGCTTTTGAAGCCACATCTAATGTATTATCAATATCTTCAACAGCCTCACTAACTGCCTTACCGACAGCTTCTCCTACTTTCTCCACGGGCTTGGAGATAGCTTTCTCAATAGCAGTTCCTACCCTTGACGCAGGAGCTTCTGCAATTCGCTTGATATTTTCAAGCTGCTCACCTATCTTCTGCCTGATAACGAGGTCAAG
>CAMYYQ010000214.1 GCA_947303535.1 uncultured Ruminococcus sp. | reverse complement strand
CGTATTATAATAGGTAGGGATAACGGTGAAAGTGGTTCTTCTTCCAAGACGGGCAGTATGTTCTGCATAATGATCGTGGATCATTTTAGCGGAATATACATATTCAACGCTTTCCCTTATACGTTTCATTGCGTATTCCGCAAGCTCAGGTGTTTCAAATTCAGCAGTTACTCTTGATATCATATAAATATCCTTTCTGTTTTTTTGTACGGGTTCAATATGTTTGTGTGGGGGTTTTTATTATTTTTCACCAAAATGAAAAAAATATACTTCTAAAATATTGATTTGAGAGCGAATTTGGGGTATAATGAAAAATGTACGATTTTTTATTTTTTCGGAAGGAGGATACTGTTTTGGATATCAGACCGGGAGATACACTTACAATGAAAAAAAATCACCCATGCGGCGGTAATGAAATGTATGTGATACGCTCAGGAATGGATTTCAGACTTCGCTGCGTGAAGTGTGCAAGAGAGTTTATGGTCGCAAGAAATAAGATCGAAAAGAGTATCCGCAGCGTTAAACACGCTGATGAAGGTTAGCTTTCTCCAATAAATTTTCTAATAAATATAGCATTAAGGAGAATACTGAATGTTTGAAAAGCTTGCTTTGATGGAGCAGAAATACGAAGAGATAAGCGATAAATTATCTGACCCCGAAATAATAAATGATAATAAGCTGTACGCACAGCTTATGAAGGAATATAAAAATCTAACGCCTATAATCGAAAAGTATCGTGAGTATAAAAAAGCTCAGGCTTCTTTTGATGAAGCTAAGGAATTGCTCGACGGCGGCGGACTTGATAAAGACTTCAAGGAAATGGCTCAGGCTGAGTATGATGAAGCTCGTGAAGCTATAGATACGATAACTCAGGACTTGAAGATCCTTTTACTTCCGAAAGACCCGAATGATGAAAAGAATGTTATTATTGAAATAAGAGGCGGTGCAGGAGGCGAAGAGGCTTCACTCTTTGCAAATTCGCTGTACCGAATGTATACGATGTATGCTGAGGCTATGGGCTGGAAACAGGAGATATTAAATGCCAATCCCACAGAGCTCGGTGGATTTAAGGAAATAAGCTTTTCAATAGAAGGCGAAGGAGCTTATTCTCGTCTCAAATACGAAAGCGGAGTTCATCGTGTACAGAGAGTTCCCGAAACTGAATCACAGGGACGAATACACACATCTACAGTAACTGTGGCGGTACTTGTTGAAGCTGATGATGTAGAGCTTGAGATAAATCCCACAGATTTAAAAATAGACTATTTCCGTGCAAGCGGTGCAGGCGGACAGCATATAAATAAAACAGAGTCTGCTGTAAGAATAACTTATCTCCCCACAAATGTTGTGGTGGAGTGTCAGGACGAAAGAAGCCAGCATAAGAACAAAGATAAAGCAATGAAAATTCTGCGCTCAAGAATTTACGAAGCTATGCAGGAGGAGCACGACGCCAAAATCGCATCGGAGAGAAAAATGCAGGTCGGAACAGGAGACCGCTCCGAGAGGATCAGAACTTACAATTATCCGCAGGGACGTCTTACAGATCATCGTATAGGGCTTACTATATACAGACTTGAAGATATTCTCAACGGAAATCTTGATGAAGTATTTGATGCGCTTGCTACCGCCGATCAGGCTGCCAAGCTCGCAAATCAGGAAGCGTAGTTTTTATGGATACAGTTTTACTTAGTGATAATGAAGCAGACCTTTTAAAAGCGGCTGAATTTATAAAAAACGGAGATATCGTCGGCATACCTACAGAGACTGTTTATGGTCTCGGAGCTGATGCATCAAATGAGGAAGCTGTCAGAAAAGTCTTTGCAGCTAAAGGCAGACCAGCCGATAATCCTCTCATAGTTCATCTTGCTGATTTTTCGCAGGCTGTGGAATATACACGCTTTATACCTGAGCTTGCATATAAGCTTGCAGAAAAGTTCTGTCCCGGTCCTCTTACTATGGTGCTTCCTAAAAATGATAAGATCCCTATGATAACTTCAGGCGGACTTGATACTGTTGGCATAAGAGTACCATCGCATAAAGTTATGCACAGGATAATAGAATTATCAGGACGACCTATAGCTGCTCCGTCAGCAAATACTTCGGGATATCCAAGCCCTACATCTTCTGCTCATGTTATGAGAGATATGAACGGGAAGATATCAGCTGTTGTTGACGGCGGAAGCTCTGAATTTGGTGTTGAGTCCACTGTAATAGCTATCGAGAGCGAAAGCTCTGTAAGGATATTTCGCCCCGGCTGCATTACAAAGGAAATGCTCGAACAGGTTTGCAGCGAAGTCATAATAGACCATGCTATTCTGCATGAGCTTGAAGCAGGTCAGAAGGCAGCTTCTCCGGGAATGAAATATAAGCATTATTCACCCAAAGCAGATATAATAATGGTTGAGGGCACTCTTGAAAGCTTTATATCATATGTCGGTGAGCATAATGGTGAAGATGTATATTCGCTTATTTTTAACGGTGACAGCGAAGTATTTCCATATAGAAATATGACTTACGGAAAAGACAGTTCCGAGCAGGCTCATCTGTTATTTCAGCGCCTTCGTGAACTTGATGATGCAGGTGCAAAGAAAGTATATGTCCGCGCTCCTGAAACAAACGGAGTAGGACTTGCAGTATATAACCGCCTTATAAGGGCGGCAGGATTCGAGGTGATAAGGATATGAATACACTAAACGGAGTTATGGTCGTAGGACTTACAGGACAGACCGGTGCAGGCAAAAGCACAGTTTCAAAGGTATTTGCTTCAAATGGATTTTCAATTATTGATGCAGATCAGGTCGCACGTAAAGTCGTAGAAAAGGGTACAAAGTGCCTTGATGAGATCGCTGATTTTTTCGGTAGTGATGTTATATGCACTGACGGCACACTCAACAGAAAAGCTCTTGCGGCTATTGTTTTTTCGGATAAAGCAAAGCTTGAGACTCTGAATACAATTACATATCCTTATATCACAGGTGAGATACTACGTCAGATACGAGTTCACTCAATGAAAGGCGAGAAGCTTATTCTTCTTGATGCTCCGACCCTATTTGAGAGCCGTGCTGATGATTTCTGTGAGATAATCATATCTGTGCTTGCTGATGCTGATATAAGAGAAAAGCGTATAATATCACGGGACGGTCTGACTCAGGAACAGGCACGAAGAAGAATGAATTCACAGCTTAATGAAGATTTTTTCAGAAGTCATTCTGATTATATAATCCATAACAACGGCAATATCGATACTGTAAACGGAATAGCGTGTGAGGTATCTGATAAGATAAGAGAGCTGTATAATAATAAACAGACTCCCGTACAAGTTCAATAATCCAGCTATAACAGCTGATTATAGATATTTCTGCGAAAGGAGAATACATTAATGGCAGAAAAAAAAGATGCAGTAAAAAAGCTTAAAGAAAAGCTTCTTGTGCAGAGAAAAAATGCTTGTCACCTTATTTCAGAAAAAGAGCTTAAAGCCTGCGACAAATTTTGTGATGGCTATAAGGACTTCATGGATAAGGCTAAGATCGAGCGTGAGGTAGTTATATATTCTATAGACCTTTTAAAAAAGAAAGGCTTTGTGGAATTTAAAGAAGGTATGAAGCTGAAAGCAGGGGATAAGATATATCGTTGCAACCGCGGTAAAGCTGTACTTGCAGCAGTAATTGGAACAGCTCCTATTACAGAAGGTGTAAGACTTTGTGCAGCTCATATTGATTCTCCAAGACTTGATCTTAAACAGAATCCTCTTTACGAAGATACAGAAATGGCTCTTTTTAAGACTCACTATTATGGTGGTATAAAAAAATATCAG
>CAMYYQ010000213.1 GCA_947303535.1 uncultured Ruminococcus sp. | reverse complement strand
ACAGCATCTATCTCTTCCTTTATCTTGCCGAGCACCTTTTCCTTATTGTCCAGCCAGTCTATGATATAAACGCTCATAACGTTCCAGCCCAGTCCCTTGAGCACACTTGGCTGTGAAAGGCTTCTGTCGCTTGCCGTACCGTTATGGTAGTATGATTCGTTTCCACAGTTTATACCCATGATGTAAGTATCAGGCTTATCGGGATTAACAACTGCAACGTCTACCTTGTAGTCGGAGCAGCCAACGCTGCATCTGCACTCATATCCAAGCTTTCTGATCTCTTCGGCTACTACTGTCTCAAAGCCCTCAGAACTGCTCTTTGAGCCTGCTCTGACAGGAAGTGCGCTTCTTCCCTTAGCAGCAAATTCAAGGAAGCCCTTGAGTCCCTCAACGCCGTCGGAACGTGTACGTGAAAGGTCGATCATATCAGGAGTGATAACGGAGAATACTATCATCTGACACTTTGAACGTGAGATAGCAACGTTAAGTCTTCTCCAGCCGCCGTCACGGTTAAGAGGACCGAAGTTCATTGATACCTTGCCGTCCTTGTCAGGACCATATCCGATAGAGAACATGATAACATCACGCTCATCGCCCTGTACGTTTTCAAGGTTCTTGATGAGGATAGGCTCGTACATCTCGTTTGCGTATTCTTCAAGCTTGGGATCTTCGCGGTATGCGTCCATGAGCAGATCGTCAATGAGGTTCTGCTGAGGCTGACTGAATGTTACGACACCTATGCTGAGCTTTCTCAGCTTTTCATCTCTAAGTCTGCGGCATATCTCCTGAACTACTGCCTGTGCTTCTGCTTTATTTGTACGTGTGGAGCTCTTGTCGTAATAGCCCTCAACGTGTACCCAGCTTACCTCGGATACCTGATCGTCAGGTGACGGGAAGGTATAAAGCTTATTCTCGTAATACTTCGAGTTGCTGTATGCAATAAGGCTCTCATGGCGTGAACGATAGTGCCAGAGAAGATGCTTCTGCGGCATTGAAAGTGCCAGACAGTCGTCAAGCACGCTTTCAAGGTCTTCCTTCTCATAGTTCTCCTCGTCCACCTGATTAGAAGCAAAGAAGCTTGTAGGCGGCAGCTGTTTCGGGTCGCCTACAACAATGACGTTCTCACCTCTTGCGATAGCTCCTACAGCCTCGCAGGTCGGAAGCTGTGAAGCCTCATCGAATATAACAAGGTCAAACTTAGGGTAAGAGGGGTCTATATACTGAGCTACGGAAATAGGGCTCATAAGCATTACAGGACACATTCTGCGAAGCAGGTTCGGTATACTGTCGAAAAGCTTTCGTATAGACATCATTCTGCCGTTTGACTTTATAGCCTTTTGAAGTATTCCTATCTCAGAGCTGTTTGCAGAACTTCCCGGAGTAGGTATCTTTGCTGAGAGCTCGGCTGCAAGCTCCTTGATGGAAAGTGTTGAGAAATCATCAAGAACTTCGCCGAAGCGTCTGATAGTATCTTCAAAGAGAGTGCCCTGAAAACGTGAAAGCACGCTGTTGCGAGAAATAGTGCTCGTTACCATAGCCTTGCTGATATCACAGTCAAATGCACCGATAAGCTGCTCGGTTGGCACATCGCCGTTCATATATGCATCAGCAACGTTGCCTATGCCAAGCTCGCGGAGCTTATTGCATATAGTAACGATACCTGTCCATTCTTTAAGCTGCGGAAGTTCTTCTATAACTGCATCGGCTTTCTGCTGAGCATCACTGCCCCAGCTCTCGCCTGTTATGAGCTTGTCTGTATTTATGCCGAAATTGCTTCTGAGCTGAGATGAAACATTTTCAAGTGCAGCATAATCATCGGATATCTTAGAGGTATCGCTGCTTACTCCGTTAGTAAGGCTCTCACAGAGTTTCTGCTTTATTTCCGGAGCAAATGACGAAGCTGCCACCTTTTCACCAAGCTCAGCGGAACGTGCAACACACTTTTCGATAGTGTTCCAGTCAGCGTTTTCATCAAGCTTAAACGTACCGAAATACTTTACAAGCTCGGGCTGTGCGGAAGTGACCTGATTTTTTAAATTAGTGAAATGGCTTATTTTGTCGTAATACTCAGTTATATTGGATTTTGTAACCGTTGACGAGGATTTAGCATGAGCAGCAAGCTCCTTGACGAGCTTCTTGCTTCCCAATGCCTTACCTATCAGCCATTTGCCCTGTGCAGTCTTCCACCTTACAAGTGCATCGCCTGCATTATAGCCGAGTACAGAAGGCTCAAACTTTGAAAGAATCTCTTCCTTGGTCTGTGAAAGCTCCTTTCCTGTATTGATAAGTCCCTGTGCTGACTCCTTGAAGCCATTCCAGCGGCTGTCTGCGATAATGTCGGGGAGAAGCTGCTCTCCGCCTGATGCTGCGGTAAGTATCTCTGCCGCAAGCTTGCACTGCTCAAATGTCATCTCGCTGCTGCCTGTAAACTGAGCAAGCTGCTGTGTATCGCTCTGAGCAGCGGTAAGAGCTGTTTTAAGCTCGCGGAGCTTCGCTTCCATAGCTCCCCTTGTTTCGGGAGTGCATGAAGTAAGCTCACATACTCCAAGAGCCGTTGTAGTAACATCGCCAAACTCTCTTCCTGCCGCAGCAAGACTTTCGAGAGTCTCACGCCATGTAGAATAAGAAGATTCGCTCATAGCGTCAAGCTGTTCATTGGTAAATGTGAATTTACCGCCGAAGCTGCTGTTCTTTTCATAACTTACAGCTGCATCATACATTGAGCAGCCGAAATTACGCTTTTTATGTATCTCCTCCAGCGTGCCGTTGAGCTCTTTTCGCATCTCTGCTATCTTGTCAGCCTGAGCCTTGTATTCGGCAGGCTTCTTGATACGTCCCACATTGAGAGTCTCTTCAAGCTGTTTGAGGACAGCACGTTTCTGAGCTTTGTTTGAATGAAGCTCTATGCAGAACGGTCCGAGACCGACTTTGTTAAGACGCTTTTCAACAACGGCGAGAGCTGCCATTTTTTCTGCAACGAAAAGTACGGATTTTCCCTGATACAACGCACTTGCTATCATATTGGTGATAGTCTGTGACTTACCGCTTCCAGGAGGGCCGTGAAGAACGAAGCTCTTGCCCTGAGATGCAGCATAAACAGCCGCAAGCTGTGACGAATCCGCACTCAGCGGTACTACAAGGTCTGACGGTGCTACCTTATTGTCAAGGTCAAGGGGAGATATGTACAGGTCATCGCCTGCCCATTCTGTCTTACCTGAGATAAGACTTGCAACGACCTTATTTTTTGCAAGCTCGTCTGCACGGTTTCGGATATCGTTCCACATGATGAAACGATTGAAGGAGAACTGTCCGATGAATGCATAATCAACGATATCCCAGCGCGGCTGAGACATTATACCCTGACGGATAGTATTGAATATAAGCTGTAAATTTACGCCGTTTTCGTCCTCGGGAACAGGATCAAGTCCGTTTATGTCAATGCCGAATAACTGTCTCAGCATCTCAAGCATAGTGATATTGACCTGTGTATCCTCATCACGCATACGGATAAGATAGGTCTTTTCCTGTACCTTGCGGATTATATCAATCGGCACGAGTACAAGAGGTGCATAACGTGCCTTATCGCTCTTTTCCGTCTCATACCAGCGCAGGAAGCCAAGTGCAAGGTATATGGTATTCGCACCGTTTTCCTCAATGCTGACTTTAGCCTGCCTGTGAAGCTTTTTCATTATCTTATCAAGCTCCGTTTCGCTCATAAATGTCCTCAGACGGCGACTCTTGAATTCAGACTCTGAAATGGATGTAATAAGATCTCGGTCGTTCTCGATCTCATATATCTTGCTGTCGGACATTTGCAGAGTCATATCATTTG
>CAMYYQ010000212.1 GCA_947303535.1 uncultured Ruminococcus sp. | reverse complement strand
CAGGGTGGATAGTCATAGATGCAGTGGGGACTATAAAGGAGTGTTTCGCGCTTACTGCAAGTGGAACGCCTATGGAATGTCCGCCGCCGACAACAAGTGAAACAGTGGGAGTTTTCATGCCCGAGATAAGCTCGGCAATAGCAAGCCCTGCTTCAACATCTCCGCCGACGGTGTTAAGGATTATGAGCAGTCCCTCAACGCTCCTGTCCTGTTCGACAGCTACAAGAGCAGGGATAATATGCTCGTATTTGGTAGTTTTGTTCTGTTCGGAAAGGACGTAGTGTCCTTCTATCTGTCCCACCACTGAAAGACAGTGGATAAGGTGCTTTGAGTTGCGTGAAACGGACTGTCCGTTTTCGCGGACAAGCTCTGCGTCGTCAAGAAGTTCTTCCGAGAGAGACTTGTCCTGTTGTTTATCGTCTGACATTATATACACCTCCGACAGCTATTTTGCGCAGCTTTCGAGAGCGTATACATTATTTATTATATACTTTTGCATTTCAAAAGTCAAGGGATTAGGATCGAGAATGGAGAATTGAGAAACCGCGTCCGCGGTTTCCATTGTAAATATAAATGACCATTTGCAGGGGACGTCGTTCCCGCACGGCGACCGCAACAATTGCCATGTGTGCAAATAATGGTTAGCGATATTTACAATATTAACACTAATATTCGATGATATTTGCGTAAAGCCACGATTTAATGGTTAATTTTTTATTTTTTGTTGACGGGACTTCGGTTCGGTGCTATAATTGACAACGAAAAAAGCCTGATAACAGGCAAAAAAGGAGAAAATTACATGAAAAAACAGTTTATCGCAGCAGTGCTCATTGCAGCATTGGGACTTACAGCCTGTGGCGAAAGCGAAAAGGCTGATAAAACAGAAAAGACTACAGGTGCGGCTACTACTGCCGAGATATCAACAGAAGTCACTACAGAAGCTATCTCAACTTCAACAACTGAGGAGACTTCAAAGGAAGTTCCAATGTTCAACGGCAAGACCGAGGAAGAATTATTAATAAATGGCTCTGATTCACCTATAAATGCTGAAACAGAAAAGCAGGCTCCAACTGCGCTCAGCGACAAGTATGCAGACCTTGACAACAGAAGCTTCATGTACAACGGTCATTTAATGACTCTTGGAATATCTACATTACAGGACTTCCTTGATGCCGGATTAGAGCCAGAGGATAATTATGACAAAATGTGGACGAAAAAATTTAATGGCAATCCTCATGAATCAGGCAAGACATTTGACTGCTCCATAAGCAGCAAAAGCGGTTACTCAACAGGGATCTATTTCTGCAATCCTACAGGAGCTAATATTTCTATGAAAGAATGTGTTCTTTGTATGATTTCATATCGTGGCTTTGAAAGTGACATACAAGAGGGCAACTATACCAATAGCATTGAATTTGCTTTCCCCTGTACTCTTAAATCAGAAGAGTTGACAGAAAACAGCGGTGAACCAACGGTAAAATCTGATTATGGTTACGATTATACTGTAGTATCCGAAAAGTTCCCTGAATGTGATACAGGATATAAATTTGGTTTCAAATATCTTATAGGCGACGAAACGACAGAAATAGGTTTAGATTCTGTTGAGATTACATGGGCTCCATAAAAAACACAGCGCAGCAAGGATAATACCTGCTGCGCTTTTTCTCTCTGTAGGGGCGACGGGACGTCGCCCCTACAATGGGTTTATGTGATTGCGGACGACCAATGGTCGTCCCTACAGGGCTTTTTTGTGGAAAAT
Source organism: uncultured Ruminococcus sp. (assembly GCA_947303535.1). The sequence continues at coordinate 2,074 of CAMYYQ010000212.1, read as the reverse complement.
GGCATTTTTTACTTGACAAATCGGTGTGGATATTGTATATTTAAAATGTATAGGTATGGCAAATGCTGTATCTTAAATAATTAATACGAGAGGGGTATTAAATATGATATTCAAAAAGGTAACGGCAGCAGTTTCTGCACTTGCTATGTCAGCAGGCATACTTGCTTATATGCCCAACGGCACTCTGAGCGGTGCAACAGCGGCTGACTCAAAGTACAACTACGCAGAGGCTCTCCAGAAGTCTATGTTCTTCTATGAGGTGCAGCAGTCAGGCAAGCTCCCTGAGTGGAATCAGGTAGCATGGCGTGCAGACTCAATGGTAGACGAGGACGGCAATGAGACAGACGTTGTTCCCGGCGGCTGGTTCGACGCAGGTGACCATTTCAAGTTCACTCTTACAAATGCTTACTCAGCATCTATCATGGCTTGGGGCTACATCAACTACAAAGACGCTGTTGACAAGGCAGGTCTTGGCGAGGTATACCGCAACAATATCCAGTGGGGTATGGACTACGTTATGGCTTGCGACAAGGGCGGCGGCGAGATGATCGGTACTATCGGTGACTTCAAGGGCGGCTCTACAGACCATAACATCTGGTGCAGTGCCGAGGTTTATCTCCGTAAGCATCATCTCAACAACAACGACTGGAAGAGACCTTATGATACTATAAAGAATGCTTCTGTAGCAGGACTTTCAGCAGCTTGTCTCGCTGAGGGCTACATTATATTCAAGGATACACAGCCTGAGAAGGCAGCTCAGTATCTCAAGCACGCAAAGGATCTCTTTGAGGGTGCTGACAAGATCAGAGCAAACAAGGATATCGGCGGCATGAGCGGAATGTACAATACAGATTCATGGCTCGATGACTGTATGTATGCTGCAAACTGGCTCTATATGGCTACAGGCGACAAGAGCTACCTCGATAAGATCGAGAAGGACTATATCCCTAACTTCCCGCTTGAGAACCAGTCAACCGAGCGTAAGTTCACATGGGGACTCTGCTGGGATGATACTTCACAGGCAGCAGCTTTCCTCTATGCACTTAACACAGGCAACAAGGAGTGGACAGAACACATTTCTCACCACCTTGATTACTGGATAGACGGTTACGGCGGAAAGAAGGTAGACTATACACCTGACGGACTTGCAGGGCTCTGCAACGGGGGAAGTGCCCGTCACGCTCCAACAACGGGCTGGCTTGCTAAGCTTGCAAGGGATACATTATTCAAGGACGATGCTGCACTTTCAAAGAAGTACAACGACTGGGCTAAGTCTCAGATGGACTATGTGTTCGGCGATAACGGACTCAAGATGAGCTATGTTCTCGGTATGGGCGACAATCAGCCGTCTGCATTCCACCACAGAACAGCATCAGGTATCCACGATGACCACTGGAACGACCTCGGTCAGAAGTCCGGCGGAGATGAGGGCTGGCAGACAGAGTATGCACATACTCTCTACGGTGCTCTCGTTGGCGGCCCTGACAAGTCAGGCAGCTACAAGAACAGTGTTGCTCAGTATGAGTACTCAGAAGTTGCTATCGACTACAACGCAGGCTATACAGCTTGTCTCTGCGCAATGGTAGATGATTACGGCGGAAACATCGATGCTTCATTCCCGCCTGCCGAAACTCCTAAGTGGGCTGAGTGGGAGGTAGCAGCTATTATCAACGGCACACCTGCTGCAAGCTATACAGAGATCAAGGCATGGGCTATGAACCACACAGCTTGGCCGGCAAGAGTTGCAAAAGACGTTGAGTACAGATACTTCTTCGATGTATCAGAAGTTATCGAGAACGGTCTTTCAGTTGACGATATCAAGGTAGAGGGCAAGTCACAGCAGTATGAGAGCGGACAGGGCCACGCTACAGTTACAGGTCCTCACAAGTATGAGGGCGATCCTACAGGAAATACATACTACGCAAGCATCAAGTTCGAGGACGGCAGAGCTATCCAGCCTACAGGTCAGAGCGAGCACAGAGATGAAGTACAGTTCAGAGTTTCTGTTCCCGATGCTATCGACGGTCAGTCCACAACGGGCGCTTGGGACCCCACTAACGACTGGTCTTACAAG
>CAMYYQ010000211.1 GCA_947303535.1 uncultured Ruminococcus sp. | reverse complement strand
CGTTAATTCGTAATGCGTAATTCGTAATGCGTAATTATGGTGTACGCTTATGCGGACGAATCTGAACACCGCAATAATTGATGTGCAGCAACATACGGCGAGCGTTATAGCTAATATATCGCTGTTGATGTTTTTGAAATTTAATCAAGCCTACGAATTTATGGTTAATTTTTTTTTTTTTTTGTTGACGGCATTTGCGGTCGGTGCTATAATTTAGAACGGAAAAGCCCGATATACTGATATCGGGATAGCAAAGGAGTAATATTAATGAAAAAACAGATATTAGCAGCTGCTCTCGTGGCTATGCTCAGTCTTACAGCCTGCGGCGAAAGCGAGAAAAGCGACAATAAAACTGAAAAGGCTACCGAAGCAACTACAGTTGCAGAAACAACAGAAGCTGCAACAACTGAGGAAATAACAACCACTGAGGAGATAACTACAGAAGCTGTAACAGAGCCTGCTGTACCAACAGAGCTAAGCGACATATACGCTGACTTTGATAACAGAAGCTTCAAGTATAACGGACATCTTCTCACTCTTGGCGTATCTACAATGCAGGACGTTCTTGACGCTGGTATTGAACTCAAAAAAGATATGTATAATAGTCATGGAGATAATCTTGATACTGAATTTAATAAGGCATTCAGAGGAGATTTCTCATATAATAGCCTTGCTTATTATGATAAAAATTCAAACGTAAGAAATAAGTTTTACTTTATTAATCCTGACGGAGCTCCAAGAAAAATGAGAGACTGTATCCTCGCAAAAATTACTGTTCAGGTAGGTGATATTGTTTGTGGTAGCTATAGTCATTATGGTATCCCTGAAAATATGGAATTTGCTTTTGACGAGTCACTGACTGCTGATGAACTTTTCGCAAACAGCGGTGAACCTACATATGAAGAGCGTGGATATAATTATAAAGTTGTATCAAAGAGATTTCCAGAATATGATAGCGGATATGTAATAGATATTGATGATGAATACGGACTTTATCTTATAGAGATTACTTGGCTTCCAGAGTAAAAAAACAAACCTCAGCAGAGATGCTGAGGTTTTTGTTATATATGCCGTGAAATAATTACGCATTACGAATTACGCATTAACGGGAGCCCGAGGGCGGGCTCCCCTACAATTATTCGATCCCTGCCTGCTGTTTAGCAGCTGTGAGGGTATTTTTCATGAGCATAGCGATAGTCATAGGACCTACGCCTCCGGGTACGGGAGTAATGAATGAAGCCTTTTTCTCTGCGGACTCGAACTCAACATCGCCGCAGAGCTTGCCGTTGTCGAGGCGGTTCATGCCTACGTCGATAACCACAGCGCCCTCCTTTATCATATCGCCTGTAACGAAGTTAGCGCGTCCGATAGCTACTACGAGGATATCAGCACCGAGGCATATCTCCTTGAGGTTCTTTGTCTTTGAGTGGCAGATTGTAACAGTGCCGTTTTTCTGGAGAAGAAGCATTGCCTGCGGCTTGCCGACGATGTTGCTTCTGCCGATAACTACGCACTGCTTGCCTGTGATGTCAGTGCCTGTGCTTTCGATAAGGCGCATAACGCCTGCGGGAGTACAAGGCAGGAATGAGTATTCGCCTATCATTATCTTGCCTACGTTGATAGGGTGGAAAGCGTCAACGTCCTTATCAGGTGAGATAGCGTTGATAACTGCCTTTTCGTCGATATGCTTTGGCAGAGGGAGCTGTACAAGTATACCGTTCACTCTGTCATCGCGGTTAAGTACGTTTACAAGGTCGAGGAGCTGTTCCTGAGTAGTTGACTCGTCAAGAGCGTACTCGTATGACTGGAAGCCTACAGCCTCACAAGCCTTCTTCTTGTTATTGACATAAACTCTCGATGCAGGATCGTTTCCAACGATAACGACTGCAAGACCTACCTTGAGTCCCTTTTCATCTTTGAGCTTGGCTGTTTCTTCAGCGACCTCAGCCTTTACTGCTGCGGAAACTGCCTTTCCGTCTATTAACTGTGCCATTTATTTGTCCTCCTTATGGCTATTGGACTTTTAGTCCTCATTATTATCTTCATTATCCTCTGTTTTTGCGTCAGAGTCATCATCTTCCTCGTCATCATCTTCGAGGATATCATCGTCGTCATCATCGTCGTCGTTATCGAGTTCACTTTCGTCGAAGTCGTCGTCATCGTCGTTGAAGATGTCGAGATCATCGTCGTCATCGTCGCCTGTTTTAGCATCAGCACCCTTGATGCCCATGCTCTTGCGGCGTGATTCTTCGATAAGGCGGTGTGATTCTTCTGTACTTGCGTAGAGCACCATGCTCTCGGGATCACGCTTTCTCTTTGCAAAGAATATGATCTGGAGTATTACGGATACAACGAATATTACAGCTGAAAGTGCCTGTGATACGCGGATATTTCCGAGCATAAGGCTGTCTGTGCGGAGTCCTTCAACTACGAAACGCTCAGCTCCGTACCATGCAAGGTACATGAGGAAAAGCTGTCCGTCGTACTTTCTGCGCTTTGACCAGAATGAAAGGATAACAAATCCAAGCAGACACCATAATGACTCGTATAAGAAGCATGGGTGTACAGGCTTTTCCCACAGCATATTCACGCCCTCCTGATAAAGGTCGCCGCCTATCTGCATCTCGCTGCTGATAGTACGCTGTATAGTACCGCCTGTCATGCCGATGAATGAGCTTGTATTGGTTCCGAAAGCTTCCTGATTTATGAAGTTGCCCCAGCGTCCGATACCTTGTCCGATAAGGAAACCGATAACTGTTATATCAAGCATAGGGAGCATTTTAACTTTTCGTATCTTACACATTATAAGACCTACCAGCAACGCGCCTATGATACCGCCGTATATGGCAAGTCCGCCGTTTCGGGTATTGATTATTTCTTTCCAGTTGCCTTTGTATTCGTCCCAGCGCATGAGTACGTAGTATAAACGGGCTCCGATTATACCGCCGATAACGCCGCCGATGATAGCGTCGATAGTTCTGTCTGCATCGAGTCCGAAGCGCTTCATTCTCGGAAGAGCGTATACAAGAGCAAGGATAAGACCTAAGGTAATAAGGATACCGTACCATTGAATATGCATATTTCCGATGCTGAATGCGGTAGGATCAATGTGGAATTTCCAGCCGAGTTCGGGGAATTGTATTTCGTTTGGTTCTAAAAGCGTTTCTGTTGACATTAAAATTATGCCTCCTTTTCTATTATGGACAGTACACACCTGTCACGGCGCATTTCTCTGCGCATAAAATCAATAACATCGCTGCTTGTCATTTCCGACAGCACTTCTATAGCGTCATAAGGACCTACACCGTCTATATGAGCGTTGAGCATGAGGTTCGCCACGGCTTCAACGTTGTTGAGCTCGCAGATCATCATACCGTATGAGGATTTCTTTATCCTCTGGAAGTCCTTTTCGACTATGCCCTCATTTATAAGGCGGTCTACCTCGTCAAAGAGTGAGTCTCTTATGGCTTCGGGTGAATCTGACTCTCCCGAGAATATAACAGTGAAGTAATTATCGCCGTAGAATACTTCGCCGCCGAATGTGGAATTGATTATCTCTTCCTTGAGAAGTCTCTCGCACATTGGCAGGGCAGGGTCTGACAGCAGGGAAGTTGCGGTAGAAGCCGCAGCTATGTCTTTAAGGCGTTCAAGACCGCTTTTTGCAGTGCATTTATAACCTAAGTTGAAGATAGATGCACCTACGGGCTGCTTTTCGTGTACCTCTGACTGTACTATATCGTCAGGCTCATCGGGGAAAACTGTTTCAAGCCCCTTGTCGGTACATGGGCGAAGACAAGCGTCACATATCTCAAGCACCTTGTCCGCACTGATATTGCCTGCAACGGAAAGTACCATATTGTTCAGATTATAGAACGTATCA
>CAMYYQ010000210.1 GCA_947303535.1 uncultured Ruminococcus sp. | reverse complement strand
GCAGCTGCTTCCATTTCTATAGCAAGCACATTCATTTTCTGCCAGTCGGCAAGGCTGTCTGCATCATCATAGAAAGTATCGCTTGAAAGTATATTTCCCACATGGAAGCTGCTTCCCTTAGCCTCAGCAGCCTTTACAGCCGCCGAAAGCAGACTCCATGAAGCTGTTGGAGCATAAGTTCCGGGGAGTCTGTACTGTGAAGCATAAGCGGAATTGGTGCTGGCACTCATTCCGATAACTACATCACGAAGCTGAACGCTGTCTGCAACAGCTCCTGCTGTACCTACTCTGATGATGTTTTCAACGCCGTATTCGTTTAAAAGCTCCCATGAATATATACCTATAGACGGCATACCCATGCCGCTTCCCTGTACAGATACGAGAACGCCCTTGTAAGTACCCGTATAGCCCAGCATACCTCTTACCTCGTTATAGCAGACGGGATTTTCAAGATAATTCTCGGCAATGAATTTTGCTCTCAGGGGATCTCCGGGCATGAGAACAGTTTTAGCGATATCGCCTTTCTTTGCATTATTGTGTGGTGTCGGCATATTTAGCCCTCCTTCATTTTAATACATTCTTATATAAACAAGGAACGCCTGAGACAGCGTTCCTTTATTTTCAGCTTCTCTTGAGGAGCTTATTTACTGTGATAAGAAGCGACTTGTAATTCATAGCTGCTATAACTGCGGCAAGCATGATAAGCCATAGTATTGAAAACTTGACTTCAAATATCATTATCAGACTCATTACAAGAAGCACAGCCGTATTGGCAAGGTTTTTCACGCCGTTGAAACGAAACGGTACATAGTATCTCGCGTCGATAATACGTGTCCAGAAGCATATAAGGTAGCTGAGCAGAGTTGCAACTGCCGCACCCTGTATTCCCCATACAGGTATAAGGAAATAGTTCATGGGGATATTAACTCCGCAGGCAACGAGCGCCGTCCAGAAAGAGTTATTTGAGTGCTTTGTAGCGGAATAGATACTTCCGAGGAACTGATTGAAGCACATGAAAACTACCGCTGTAACAAGTATGGGCGTGTAAATATACACATTTGCATACTCAGCGTGTTTGTCTGACGGAACAAGGAAAGCTGTTACAGGACCGATGATAACAAGAAGTCCTGCCGCCGCAATGAACATCATAGCTTCATAAGCGGAATATACCTTTTCGTAGAACTTGTTTCTGTCCGCCGAAGAATTCTCCGTTATAGCAGACATACTCCATGCCTGAAAGAATATAGTCGAGACCAGTGATATAAGATTGGGTATTTTGTTTGCGAAGCTGTATATTCCGACAGCACCCTCACCAAGCTCATAATAATCGCTGTGCATCTGCTTGATAAACAGTCTGTCAGAGAGCGAAGTAACCGCCCACATAACTATTGTAGGTACAAGCGGCATTGCAAAACGCATCATCTCTTTGCAGAGTGCCGCATCAAAATATCTCATGCCCGCAAAGCTGTTAAGTCTTGCAGTAACGAACAGAAAAACGATAGAACCTGCATCGGAAAGTATCGCCGCAAGCAGGAAGCCTTTAACGCCCATATGGAACGTCCATACGAAAAGGATATTAATTCCGTCAATAGAGAAAAGCTTTACCATATCCCTTGAACGCACAAAATTCTGACAAAGCATTCGCAAAGACGACATAGACACATACAATATGAACATTATTGTATAGCCTTTCAGGAAGTCAAGTGCAGGTATGCCTCTAAGCAGCGGTACTATCAGCGTCATAAGGACTATTCCTGTCAGTGTGATGACACCTGATGTTGTGAACACCTTACGCTTATCATAATCCTTATCCAGTCCGAAACGGATAAGATACTCCTGCAAAGCAAATGTAAATACAGGCTGCATGAAAAGCAGTGTGGTTTCAAGAAGATCCTTTATACCGTTGCTTACGGGATCAAGCTGATGCGCATACAGTCTTGTCAGCAGGAATATGAGTATCTTTGAACCGAATGTACCTATGGCAAAGATACCCGTATTAAAGACCAGTTTTTTATATTTATTCATTTTTAACACTCCGAAAAATATTATACAATAATATTATAACACATGGGTTCTGAAATAGCAACAATAGCGGCACAATAATTCGCGTTTTTCGTCAGTCAAACAAAAAGCTTCCTTTTCGGAAGCTTAAAGAGGCGGTGCAAGTACACCAAAGAAATTCCTTATAATATAGAAAGCAAGAAACAACGCCACCACCGTATACCATACCCATTTTCTGCGCGTCAGGAGCTTTACCTTGTCGTTCCATATACCTGCAACTGTCTCTGCATAAAACAGCAGCGCCAGCAAAGCAAGAAAGGGCATCAAAGGGTTGCAGCGCACCGAACGCCATATCTGACCATGCAGAAGAGCAATAACGCTCCTTGTATTGCCACAGCCCGTACACCATAAACCCGTATACTTATGTACTATACATTCAGGCAGTATATGTGCTGCATCTGTTATTGAATTTCTGAAAATAAATATCATTACAGCAGCACACGGAAATAAAACTGCTGTCAGTATCCTTATACGCCTGCTCATATCTCACCCTTACCATAATAGTTTCTTTGCAGATACCACAAGTATAGCATTTTTGATTTTTATTGTCAACACAAAGGAAAAGGCTCTGCCGCAATAAACGGCAGAGCCAAAAATTAAGGAGGTTGTATTTATATACGAAAATATCTGAATATCTTTATTTATGTGCCGATAATATTTTATCAGCTCTGCTCACTTACGAGAAGTGATACACGGTTCTGAATGAGGTCGATGATCTCATCTGCTTTCTTTTCACCATTGATGTAAGCCATTATTTCTTCTGAAAGGATCATACTTACATCAGGATCCATAGAATCGCTCAGTTTTGTTGTATTTGTTATATAGTTTACGATGAAATCCTTTTCCTTTTCAGTAAGAGGATCTATCTTTATTTCCTTGCCGTCAGAAGTAGTGAAGCTAAGGTCCTCTTCTACTTCCTTACCGTTCTCGTCCTTGTAAGTAGGCTTCTTCATGCTCTTTTCTGCCATTTCATCGAATGAAGACTTGAGAGACGGGAAACCGCCCATGCCCATTTCATCATCATCTGCCTCTTTAAAGAATTCCTTTAAGAATTCCCAGCACATATCCTTGTTCTCTGACTTTGAAGTGATACCGATGCACTGGTCAAGTGATAAAAGGCTGCCGTTGCCGTCTGTTGTTGGGTATCCGACAAATGCGATCTCGCCATCAAATTTGCCCTTGAGGTCTTCTGTGTAATTCACAAAGTTGCTGATGTACATATTCTCAAGAAGCACCTTGTTCTCCTTTACGTTGTCAGAACTGAACATTTCTCTGAGTGCATCTCTGTCATCTGTATCAAGAACGTCCTCCTGCGGAGGGAACTTATCTATAAAGTTAAGAAGCTTTTTGAACTCAGGACTGTCAAAGTTGCAGGTACCTTTTTCATAATCTATGGCATTTCCGAGCATACCGATAACAAGTGTAAGCATACTTTCCTTACAGTCAAGAGAAGTAAATCTCATACCCTCAGGAAGCTTATTATATGCGTCGATCAGCTCATCGATAGTCCAGTTTTCCTTATCGCAGTTTGACTTCTTTGCAGCCAGTGTATTTACTGTGAATGAAGGAGAGAGAGAATAGAGCTTTCCGTTTACCTCACAGGCTTTAAGAACATTAGGCATGATATCTTCCTTGCTGATATCTGCGTCCTTATCCATATACTCATAAAGGTCTACAAAGAATCCCTTCTTGCAAAGGCTGTCAAAAATACCGTGATCGTATGAAACTATCATATCAGGAGCGTTTCCTGAACCGATATCCTTTTTGAGCTGTGCAATAGGAGTATTGTTTACCTTTCCGCTCTCTTCATCATAATCCTCATACTGGCTGTAGTC
>CAMYYQ010000209.1 GCA_947303535.1 uncultured Ruminococcus sp. | reverse complement strand
AATAACTATTGACCGTGTGAACGATGCTGTTACGCGAATAATCAGGGTCAAGAAAGATGCAGGGCTGTTCGATGATCCTATGCTTGAGAATCTCAAGACCGAGCAGAAGGAATCAGGTTCTCTTGAATACAGAAAAGTTGCCGAAAAACTGGTTGAGGAAAGCCTTGTTCTTTTAAAGAACGAAAACAACGTACTTCCGCTGAAAAAAGGTACTAAGGTTTATATAACAGGTCCTGCGGCTGATAACGGTCCTGCTCAGTGCGGCGGCTGGACAATGGACTGGAACGGTGCAACATCAAAGAACGTTCCCGGTGTAACTACAATACTTGAGGCATTTGAGAGATACGCAGCGGATTACGGTATAGAGGTCATCACCGATGAGAAAGAAGCCTCTAAAGCTGATGTGGTACTGCTTTGCCTGGGTGAGCAGGCATATGCCGAGTGGAACGGCGATACCGAGGATATGAGCCTTTTCGGTGCTTTGGGGCTTAATGGAAATTCTGAGGCGCGTGCAGAAGCAAAGGCTCTCGGAAAGCCCATTGTTACCTGTATCGTTGCAGGCAGAAATGTACTCATAAACAAGAGACTGTATGATGACTGGGACAGCGTTGTTATGTGCTATCTCCCCGGTTCAGAGGGCAAGGGAATATCCGATGTACTCTGCGGCTGTTCTGATTTCAAGGGCAAACTGCCAAGCCCGTGGTACAGCTCATTAGACCAGATACGTACTGATGAATGTTGGCTTGAAAAGGGCTACGGACTTAACTACGGCGATGGCTTCAAGCCTCAGACAGAACCTGAAACTATACTTGATCCTCCGACACCTGATGAGTCCGAAAAGCTTACAGCAGGCACGAAATATACAAAGGGACTTTTCAAGGACGGCGTATATGTCAATGATTATGCCAATATCAAGCTGACCATACCGGGTAATTTACAGAATATGTCATCAAGCGCACAGGACGTAAAGGACAGTCAGATCGAAATACTGAAAAGCGAGGAAGAAAAAACTCATCAGTCCGCGATATACTGGGAAAGCTGGTTCACTAACGCAAAGGAATGTATATTTATCAAGTTCTTGAATACAAAGCTTGCATATCCAGATTCCGATTACGTTATAGCTGATGACTGCATTGATATCTGCAAGGAAGAGGAAAAAAGGCTGTCAGAAGAGTATAATTACAGTATAGAATGGTCAGACACAGAAAAGGTTATTCTTGGCGGTGAGGGATATTCAAGAGCGATAGTATATTATGAAGGCTCAAAGACCGATTATGCAGCATACTATGCGAGAATGATAGATGATGACCTTGCTTGTATCATGGTCTTATCCTCAAACGATCCTCAGAGACCTTATTATTACTATGAGGGATTGTTCAACTGATAATTCTATGTAAAGAAAAAGCTCCTGTTTAACAGGAGCTTTTTTCATTCAGCCTTTCTTTATGAGAAGTTTTCTCAGAGCTACTACGTCAAAGATATCGATAACCCCGTCACCGTTTATGTCAGAGCCTTCCCTGCTTATGGCAGAAGCGTCTTTTTTGCCGAGTATAAAGCTGCTTACTGCGACCAGATCGGCAGTATTCACATCACCGTCGCCGTTGCTGTCTCCCACTGATACAGGAGCCTGCTTGCTTGTGAAGATATAAGTGTTCTTTCCGCTGTTGCTGATAACTGCAAATTCACCGCTTCCGCTGACACATACCTCGGGATCAGTTTTGTTTGCCCAGCCGCCGTTATGAAGCTTCATATATGCATCTATTCCGCTGAATTTCTCACCGAGGGTCAGTGTTTTAAGCTCATCGCAGTTCGTGAACATGAAGTTATGTGACTCCATAGCAGTGATATCAAAGCTGCCGAGGTCGAGAGATCCAAGAGCGGCACAGCCGTCAAACATATGGGAAGCGTACTTAACTTTGCTCGTATCGAATGTGGTAAGGTCGAGGGTTTTAAGCTTGCTGCATTCCTCGAACATACCTGTCATATCGGTGACCTTGCCTGTTTTCAGCGGACTAACATCGATAGTTTCAAGACCTGTGCATGATCTGAACATATCCCTCATATTTGTAACATTTGATGTGTCAAGAGGGCTGAGGTCTATCTGTGTGAGAGTCTTACAGTTCTGGAACATAGCCTCTGTGCTCAATACGTTGGCAGTATTGAATTTGCTGAGGTCTATGGTCTTCAGCGACTTGCAGGAAGAGAACATACCATACAGGCTTTTTGCAGATGAGGTATCTATATCACCTAATTTAATGGTAGTTGCCGAGCTGCAGTTACAGAACATCAAAGCCATGTTTGTGACATTGCCTGTATTGAAATTAGAGATATCCAGTTTTTTCAGGTTCTCACAGCTGTTGAACATTGAGTCCATTGCAGTTACGTTTGAGGTATCAAAGCTGCTTGTATCAAGAGTGGTGAGAGCTTTACAGGAAGAGAACATACCTGACATCTTTTTTACATTTGAAGTATCGAAATTTCCGAGGGAGAGACTTGTTATCTCATGGTCGAAATAGAACATATAGCTCATATCCTCGACCTTAGAGGTATCGAAGCTGCTGAGGTCAACGTACATAAGAGCAGAGCAGCCGTTGAACATATTGCTCATATTCGTAACATTTGAGGTATTGTAATTTCTCAGATCAAGACGGAAGAAGTTCCAGCAGCTGTCAAGCATATATGACATATCCGTAACGCTTGATGTATCGAGCTTCTCAACGCATGAAGCGTTAAGATGTGTGCAGTATTCAAACATATGGCTCATATCCGTGACCTTTGATGTATCTATATTGTCCATAGATATGGCAGATACAAGCTCACAGTTATTGAACATATTTTTCATGTTTTTAGGTGTGCCCGAAGCCTTTGAAAGGTCAATGTCTGTGCAGGATTTGTAAAGCTCAAAGAGGTAACTGCAATCCTCAGGGAGTACAGTGCCTTCCTCAGCTGCGACCTTTGATACGGATTTTTTGAAAATAAAATTGCTTACTTGCTCTTTGACCACATTTCCGTGAAGGGTAAGGGTTTTAGTTGCAGGATCAAAGGTATAGCAGAGCTTATCCTCCGGTATTTTATTGTATATATATGTATTTACGCCTGTATTCTGTATAACTGCAAATTCTCCGTCGCCGCTTACTATTATAGTGGGTTCTTTTTCGTTTACCCAGCCGAGATTTGCAAGTCCCATACCATCAGTTATGCTGCCTGTTTTTTCTCCGAGTTTTATTGAACTGAGTCCGTAGCAGTTTTCAAATACATTGTTCTTATATACAACTTTAGAAAAGTCAAGTGAGCTCAGGTCGAGAGAGGTGAGGGAATAGCAGTCAGAAAACAACACGTCGATACTTTTCAGACTTGAGGTATCTATTTTGCCGAAATTAATGCTTTTCAGTGATGAACACTTTGAGAACATACCTGCCATTGTTTCAACATTGCTTGTGTCAAGTTCTGATAGGTCCACTTTCTCAAGAGAAGTACAGCCGCTGAACATATAGGACATTTTTGTTACATTGCTTGTATTGAAATTGCCCAGATTTACCTCTTTAAGTGATTTACAGCCTGAAAACATTGATTGAAGACTTTTCAGATTTGATGTATCAGCTTTTGAAAAGTCTATTTTTTCACATTTATCGTATAAAAAGAATATATTGCCGCAGCTCTCAGGAAATACAGCGTCCTCAGCCGCAACTATACTTGTGACCTTTGAAATGTCTTTAAAGCGTCTTAACTCTGTGCCTGTGAATTCACCGTGCAGAGTAAGAACTCCTGTTTCTGCATCATAGACGAGGTGCTCCTGATTTTCGGAAGCTGCATCCGAAGCCTTTGAGGTCGTAGTTGTTGTTGCAGCCTGTGTTGAAGTCACCGTAGTAGTAGTTGTTGTTGTTGTTGTGACTGCGTTTGC
>CAMYYQ010000208.1 GCA_947303535.1 uncultured Ruminococcus sp. | reverse complement strand
GCGGTCTATCTTCTTTCATCCGGACTTTACCGTCGGCTTCGGAATCGCACCGAATCAACCCATAAGGCTCGCAGGCTTTAACTGCCGGTCAGGAATTACACCTAACCCCGAAGACAAATTTAATTCGTAATTAGGAATTCGTAATTCGTAATTATGGTATTCGCTTCGCGGATAAATTTGAATATATTTCGTGCAGCTTAATTACGCATTACGCATTATGAATTACGCATTATTATTATATCACTATGTTATACATTTGTCAATATGCTATTGACTAAATATAAAAAAAGGGGTATAATAATTGTATTACATCATAAGGAGTGTTTATTAATGAGCGAATGTACACATGATTGCTCAAGCTGCGGAAGCGATTGCAGCAGCAGACAGGAGCCTCAGAGCTTTCTCGAAAAGCCTAATGCTATGAGCAATATCGGCAAGGTCATCGGAGTTGTCAGCGGTAAGGGCGGTGTCGGCAAGACTCTCGTTTCTTCTCTTCTTGCAGTATCTATGCAGAGACTCGGCAAGAATGTTGGTATCATGGACGCTGATATCACAGGACCTTCCATACCAAAGGCTTTTGGTATACATCAGAAGGCTGATGCCTGCGAATTCGGTATTATCCCTGCTAAGACAAAAATGGGACTTGACATCATGTCTATAAATCTTCTTCTCGAAAACGAGTCTGACCCTGTAGTTTGGAGAGGACCTGTTATCGCAGGAGTTGTAAAGCAGTTCTGGACAGACGTTATATGGAAGGACATCGACTGTCTCGTAGTTGATATGCCTCCGGGAACAGGCGATGTTCCGCTGACTGTTTTCCAGTCTCTTCCTGTTGACGGTATCGTTATCGTTACATCTCCGCAGGAGCTTGTTTCAATGATAGTGGAAAAGGCTGTAAAAATGGCTAAGCTTATGAACATACCAATACTCGGTATCATCGAGAATATGAGCTATTTTGAATGTCCCGACTGCGGCAAGCGTCACAGCATCTATGGCGAGAGCCATATTGAGGAAATAGCTGCACAGTACGATATACCTGTACTTGCAAAGCTCCCTATCGACCCACAGCTTGCAAAGCTCTGCGATCAGGGTACTATAGAGCTCTTCGAGGGTGAGTGGCTCACAGAAGCTGCCGAGAAGATAGTTTCAATGGAGAAGTAATATTATTGTAGGGAACGCCGCCCTCGGCGTTCCTTTTTCTTTAAGTGCGGCATACTTAGAGCTTAGAACTAAGAACTAAGCGTAGGGGCGGATAATATCCGCCCTTTTTCTGTGTAGGTACGCCCAATGGTCGTCCCTACAAATTCTGATCACTATGCAGTAATCACTAATAACTCGTGAAATTATATAAGATAAAAAGGGCGCACACTGTGCGCCCCTACAATTATGCATTATTAATTATGAATTAGCGATATTTATATACTGTTGCTGCCTCGAAGCCGTCAAGGAGAGTGGTCATTCTTCCGAATGCCATGCCTGTGCCCTTTGCAACACAGTTTATGGAGTCCTTGGCGATATTGCAGCTTATACCCAGTGTACGCTTGATGAGCTGAGTAAGTCCGCCTAAAAGTGCGCCGCCGCCTGTGAGAAGGAGACCGTTATCGTAGATATCTCCCACAAGCTCAGGTGGAGCATCTTCAAGCACCTTGCGGATAGCTTCCATAATAGTGAATGTGTCGTCCTCAATAGCTTCAAACAGCTCTGTTTCACTGAGGAGCACCTGTGCAGGCAGTCCTTTGAGGAGACTTCTGCCCTTGACGATATATGTCATCTCATCGCTTGGATCGTAGAGGTTGCAGAGTTCTATCTTTACCTTTTCGGCAGTTCTCTCACCTATAAGGAGCTTGTACTTGTTCTGCATATACTTGATGATAGAGCGGTCTATGGAGTTTCCTGCCACCTTTACGGTATGTGAAGTGACTACGCCGTTCATGGAAACGATAGCAACATCGGTAGTACCGCCGCCGATATCGACTATCATGTGTCCTTTAGCCTTTGTTATATTAACTCCTGCACCTATCATGGCCGCAATAGGCTCCTGTATAAGATATACCTGTCTTGAACCTGCGCTCTTTGCAGCTTCTACAACTGCACGGCTCTCGATATCAGTGATGAATGAGGGGATACAGATAACGATACGTGGCTTTACGAGCTGCTTGCCTGTAACCTTGAGTATGAATTCGCGTATCATGCTATGAGTCAGGTCATCGTCTGAGATAACTCCCTCGCTTATAGGACGCTTAACAGCGATATAGTCGGGATTTCTGCCTATCATCTCATAGGCTTCCTTACCGACAGCGAGAACTCTTTCAGTTCTTGTATTGTAAGCGATAACAGAGGGTTCGCTGAGAACTACTCCCTTATTGCCCATAGTCATAACGATATTGGAAGTACCGAGGTCGATACCGATATCAGTGTTTGCCATTTTTCTCTTCCTTTCTTACAGCTCGAAGGGGGAAGGTGACTTCTTTGTCCCTGCAAGCATATGGCGCAGGCAGGTATACCGCCTTGTGCGCTTGTTGTTGTCTACCATTTTATATATATTCTCCTCACTGCCTATGACTATGAGGAGCTTTTTGGCTCTTGTAACGGCTGTATACAGCAGATTTCTGTAGCACAGCTTGTCAAATCCGCCCATTATGGGGAGTATGACTGCTTCAAATTCACAACCCTGGCTCTTGTGTACCGTAACTGCGTAGGCAAGGTCTACCTGTGAAAGCAGGTCGAAAGTATATGTAGCCTTTCTGCCGTCAAAATCTATGACAGCAAGTGAACTTCTGTTGTCTATGCTTATGATGCGCCCGATATCGCCGTTGAATATACCTGCACCATGTTCGCCTTCCTTTGACCATGTGATGTCGTAGTTGTTTCGCGTCTGCATTACCTTGTCACCCTCACGGTAGGTATAGACATACCCTTTTTTCTCCTGCTTGTTCTTGGCAGGGGGATTTATCTGATCCTGCAATAGCTTGTTCAGTTCAACAGTACCCGTAACGCCCTTACGAGACGGCGTAAGTATCTGTATATCCTCAGTTGGGGAGTACTTATAGGCTTTCGGCAGTCTTGTCTTTGTAAGGTCAACTATGAGCTGGAGTGCCTGTTGATAATCAGTGCGCTTGAAGAAGAAAAAGTCCGAGTCCTTTCGCGTAAGGTCAGGATATTCTCCTGCGACTATCTTATGTGCATTTGTGACTATGCAGCTCTTCTGCGCCTGTCGGAATATCTCTTTCAGCTCAGTAACAGGAACTATACCGCTGTCGATGATATCACCGAGAAGATTTCCTGCACCTACTGACGGGAGCTGATCGCTGTCGCCCACCATTATAAGTCGGCAGCCCAGTCTTACTGCGCGGAGAAGCTTCTCAAAGAGTACAACGTCCACCATTGACATCTCGTCTATAACGAGCACATCGCAGTCAAGGGGATTATTCTCGTTATGAGCGAATGTGAGCCTGTCTCCCGAGTCATAGACTACTTCCAGCAGACGGTGTATGGTCTTTGCCTCACAGCCTGCCAAGTCGGACATACGCTTTGCAGCTCGTCCTGTAGGAGCAGCAAGCAGGACTTTCATACCGCGCTTCTCGAATATGGAGATTATAGCATTTAGTGTAGTGGTCTTACCTGTACCGGGACCGCCTGTAAGCACCATAAGTCCCCGTGATACCGCAGTAGTTATAGCCTGACGCTGGAGTTTTTCGTATTTGATGTTATGCTCCTCTTCCTCAATATCAATGAGTGTATCATAGTTGAAATCCTCAGGTGAGGAGAAGTCTTTGAGAATGTGTATTCTGTCAGCAATGAAGCTTTCAGCATAGTAATAATCGGGGAGATAAACGAATTCTATCTCATTTTTTATGTATTCAAACAGCTCGTCATCATCGAGAGCTGCATTGTAAGCTGTGTAAA
>CAMYYQ010000207.1 GCA_947303535.1 uncultured Ruminococcus sp. | reverse complement strand
GTATGATAGTCTTTCCGTAGACCTCGTCCTGCCAGTCGTACTGTATCTTCACAGCTTTTGCATATTCGGTCTTGCTGTCGCGCACCTGCTCAAATGACGGACACTGAGCCGCACCGATAGGGGTATTGACAGGCTCTGTGAGGTAGCAGATACCGCGGATATCAGTCATATTTCGGATACTTTCACCTGCGGCGAGACGTGGACATATCTCCTGTATCTGATGTTCGCCCATGCCGTACATTAAAATGTCTGCACCGCTGTCAACGAGTACAGAGGGGCGAACATCATCGTCCCAGTAGTCATAGTGGGCAAAACGGCGCAAAGAAGCCTCCAGACCTCCGATAGCTATGGGGATATCCCCGAAGTACTCGCGGAGCTTCTGACAGTAGACGATAACGGCTCTGTCAGGGCGTTTTCCTGCAACACCGCCTGCGGTGTAAGCGTCGTCGGAACGTTTGCGCTTTGCGGCGGTATAGTGCGCCACCATAGAGTCGATATTTCCTGCAGTAACGAGGAAAGCGTACTTAGGCGTACCGAAGCGGCGGAAGTCCTTGTCTGTGTGCCAGTCGGGCTGTGAGATGATACCCACTGTGTAGCCCATATCCTCAATAAGTCGCGTGACGATAGCCGCTCCGAAGCTTGGGTGGTCAACGTAAGCATCGCCTGTTATGTATATGAAATCGAACTGGTCTATGCCAAGCTCGTCCATTTCTTTTTTTGTTGTAGGCAGAAAGCCTTTATACATGGTATCACCTCCTGTAAATCATAATTTAACAGCTTTGCCGTTAAATTATGAAGCCTTTAGCCTTTAGCTCTTAGCCATTAGGAAGCGGCTTTGCCGCTTTATTATCGGGCGGCGTTCCGCCGCCCCTACAATGAGCTAACGGCTCAAATCAAAATTTAGCAAATCACGCGATGATATTTCCCTATTAATTCATTGACTCTCGCGGCTATAATTTGTTTATCAGATTTATTTAAGCGCGGAGCAAGGGTGCAGCGTCACGCTGCAAATTATGATTTATTCGTCCATTCTGCGAAGTCGCCATTCGTCGTACTGCATTTTTGACATTAGCACCTTACGGGGCTTAGCACCTTCGCTTGCGCCGATGACTCCGCGCTCTTCAAGTTCGTCCATTATACGTGCAGCCCTTGCGTAGCCAAGTTTCAGTTTTCTTTGCAGCATTGAAGTCGAGAGCTGACCTGCTTCCACAGCTACCTTTATAGCAGCCTCAACTATGTCCTCATCACTTCCGCCGCCTACAGCAGAGCCGCTGTCAGCTGCTCCCGAGCCTCCCTGTGACTGCGGAGAATACCCCTCAACAGCACCTGTGATAGCGGGATCATATGATACATCTACCTGAGATTTTACATAGCGGACAGTTTCCGCGATATCTTCATTTGACGAGAAGCAGCCCTGTACACGGACAGGCTTTCCTGCACCTATAGGCATATACAGCATATCGCCGTTTCCGAGGAGCTTGTCAGCACCGCCCATATCAATGATAGTACGTGAGTCTACCTGCGATTTTACCGAGAGAGCGATACGGCTGGGGATATTAGCCTTGATAAGGCCAGTGATAACGTCTGTGGTAGGACGCTGAGTAGCAACTACAAGGTGCATACCTGCGGCTCGTCCCATTTGTGCAAGACGGCAGATGAAGTCCTCGACTTCTTTTCCTGCAACCAGCATCATATCTGCAAGCTCGTCGATGAATATTACTACCTGCGGCATAGGTGAGCGGTCGCCGTCAACTTCCGCAAGCTCGTTATATGAGCGCAGGTCGTTTGCACCTGCCTCCGCGAAGATATTGTATCTGCGCATCATCTCGTTTACAGCCCAGCACAGCGCACCTGCGGCACGTTTACAGTCTGTTACGATAGGAATGAGAAGATGCGGTATATTCTCGAATATCTTGAATTCAACTATCTTAGGGTCGATAAGTATGAGCTTTACCTCATCGGGAGTTGCATTGTAGAGGATACTCATTATAATAGAACGTGTGCAGACGGATTTACCCGAACCTGTAGTACCTGCGATGATAACGTGAGGCATTTTTGCGATATCGCCGAGAATGATATTGCCCGTGATATCCTTGCCCACTGCAAATGTGAGCTTGCTCTTTGACTCTCTGAATTCTGGAGAAGCTATTATCTCGCGGAGAGTTACCATATCCTTTGTGGTGTTAGGTATCTCGATACCAACAGCAGCCTTTCCGGGAACAGGAGCTTCTATACGAACGCCCTGAGCAGCAAGGCTGAGAGCGATATCGTCCTCAAGTCCCTTTATCTTTGATACCTTTATTCCCGGACCGGGCTGTATCTCGTAACGGGTGATAGACGGACCGCGGAATATATCCTTTATTTTTACCTCAACGCCGAAGCTTGAAAGCGTATTCTTTATAACTTCAGCCTTTTCACGCATTTCCTCAACAGCCTCGGCACGGTTTGAGCGTATCTCTGGGCGTGTGAGTATGTCAATAGGCGGAAGGAAGTACATAGGCTTTTCTTCCTCGGCTTCGATCTCTTTCTCGATGACCTCTTCCGTGGGCACAGGCTTGCTGTCGGCAGCCTTACTGATAAGCTGTTCCAGTCCATCATCTGTAGGTACAGGCTCGCTTATCTCCTCAACAGGAGGAGCAACATTATGTACGGGAGGAACGATATCCTCTTCTATGGGCTGCGGAGCAGGTATTTCTTCCTCACCGTAGTCGATAAGGTGGTCGGTAGGAAGGGGGATATCAAAAAATCCGTCGGGGAGTCCTTCCACATCGCGCTTGTCCTGTGCTTTCTTTTCCGAGGGTTTGCGACTGGACTTGCGGCTGTTTGTCATGCTTATAGCTTCAAGGTCAGCATCGAAGTCCTTGCGCTCCTTGTCGTCGTCAAGGTCATCATCGCCGAAAGCATCAACGAATTCGCCGCCGATGAACATATTCTGTATGCCGTTCACACATTTTCCGATGAATACGAATGGAGTTGACAGAAGTCTCAGAAAGTCTATTATGCCGCGTCCCGAAAGGAGCATACCGAACACGAAGAACAGTACCAGTGATATGAGTCTTGCACCCAGCTTGCCGAAGAATTTCAGCAGAGGACCTGCGATGACCATGCTTGCCACGCCGCCGCTCTTATATACCGCACCGTTTTTATAAAGGTTCTTCAGCTGATTGAAGAAGCGTATCTTTTCGGGCATTGCTCCCACGAAAAATATCTGGAAAGCCGCACTTGCAAGGAATATCATAGCGATGCACCATACAGCCCTGCCGCTGATATTTTTTCTGGTCTGTTCAGTACCAAGCTTTATAGCCGTATATATAAGTATTACAGGTATGAGGAAAGCAGCTATGCCGAAGAGTCCAAGCAGCAGATTATGCATTGCCAGCCAGCCCTTAGTACCTTTTATAAGTACCATGAGAGCCGAAAGTATTCCAAGTGCGAAAAGGATTATAGACCAGAGCTGATTGCTTTCGTTCTGCGGTACGGTCTTTTTATTGCTTTTTACGGGTTCTCTTTTTGGAGCTTCGGGCTTTTTCTGTGTTTTACCCGAAGATTTCTTTTTGGTTTGTGTTTGTGCCATGTTAGCCTCCGTTTTGTTCTATTATATATGTATATGTAGCTGTGCCATTGTAACATATTTTCGGCGCGGAAAAGCTCGTATCGGCACAGCTGCGGTCACGAATATCTTTTTTCTGTATTTTCTATCATATCGTACAGACAGTCCATAGCGTCGCCGAGACTTCCGAGACTGTCGATAAGTCACAGCTCAACGGCTTTTTCTCCCTCGATAACGCTGCCCACATCAAGCACAAGCTCCTGAGTGTTCATCAGCAGGGTACGAAAGGTTTCCTCCGTGATACTGCTGTTTTTTGTGACAAATCTCACTATCCTGTCCTGCATCTTGTCAAAATAGGAAAGAGTCT
>CAMYYQ010000206.1 GCA_947303535.1 uncultured Ruminococcus sp. | reverse complement strand
TCTTTTTTTATTTTTTCACGTTCTTCGTAAGTATAGCAAAAGCCATATTTACTAATAGCTGAAATTCTACGTTCTTCCTCAAGTAAAAAATCAACAGAAACATCAAAGTATTCTGCAATTTTTACAAGCATAGAAGCGTCTGGTATTCTTTTGTTAGTTTCCCACATTGCAACAGTACTTTTTGAAACAGAAAGAGCATCAGCCAAGTCTTGCTGATACATATTATTACTTGTTCTTAATTTTATCACCCAGCATTAAAAGTCACCTCCTGTGATTATTATATCACAAATCGTGATTATCGTCAATTAAAATTCAACATATTTATGCTAAATCACGAAATGTGATTTTACTATTGACAATTCACGAATTGTGATTTATAATAAAAATACAGTTCACAGAATGTGAACAAGAGGAGGTGATACGTTAAATGATTGCGATATACAAGTACCGCACTGCGCTGCACATGACACAGACACAGCTTGCCCTTTTGGTCGGAGTAACACCTAACGCAATAACACAGTATGAGAGTGGAGCAAGAAAGCCTAATATCTTTATGCTGAAAAAACTTGCGAGGGCACTTGGTACAACTGCTGATGCTCTTTTAGAGCCAATCAACATCGAAGATGAAACGGATCATGAAGAAATATGAAAGGAGCTTACTATGGCAAAGTTAATGATTGTTATCGGTATCAAGGACGCTGCGAAGATACTGCGTGAGCATGGTATGCAGATCTCTGACGGTGATCTCAGAGCAGGCATCGAGCAGCGCGTTTACCCCTTCGGGGACGCAGTCACAGTCACATCAAAGCCTGTTTTTCATATCTATCTTCCGCTGCTTATGCAGTGGATAGCCGAGCGCTCTGAGGAGGTGCAGGCATGATCGAGGGACTTGCAGTCTTTTGTATCTCTGGCTGTATCGGCTTGGAACTCTACTGCGGAGTACTGATGAAGAAGATATTGAAAGCACGCTCAGACGAGCGCACAGACAACAGGAGAGCCTATTACAGAGCAAAGGCATATAAGGAGCTTGCTGAGAGAAGAACACTAAAAAACAACCGTCAGACGCTCTGGCGGAGCTTACAGAAGTGAGGCGATAACTATGCAGATGACAAACGATGAGATCGTAATGCGGTACAAGCAGGCTAAGAGCAAGGGAGACCAGGTGCAGATACTTGCGGAGCTTAACGACTGTCCTGTGGAACGGATAATCGGCATACTTGTTTCAGCAGGTATCGACAACAGGAACTTTAATCACCTGCGGAAAAAGCTCAGACTGAAAGAGGAGCAGGCAGTCAATGAAGCAGTGGAAGCTGTCAAGGAATTCGACGTTGCTCTCCGCAAGGGTGAAGAGATAGAGGAGCAGGCAAAAGTGTTCGAGAATGTTGAACTGCCACCGATGACTCGCAGTGAACTTATTGAAAATGGTAAAAAGATAGCTCAGGCTATTGCAGAAGCGCAGCCGAAAGAGTCCGGTGAGCCCGAGGAAACGCCGCAGATAACAGTCAAGCAGGCTCTTAGCGTCTTAACTGACACTGTGTCTGAACTTGTTAAGCAAAGGGACGAGTTCTACAAGCAGGGGGACGCTGTTGACGAAAAGTTATGTGAAATAGGTCTTCAGCTCACACACTTGGGTGATGCTATTGCAGGGAGGGGATAATAATGATAACACTCTATGAGAAAGCCGCTGCTATAGCAATAAGGCTTGAACAGATCGACCATAACCTGCTTTTTTCGCCCTGAATGGATACTGCGCAGGGCTACGGCTGAGGAAATTGACTTCTACTATGAGAAGATGTGCAAAGGAGTGTGATGAAAATGAAAGCAATCAAGTTTGAAGGGCGTAGCGTCAGCGAAATCGAGATAGAGAATGCTCTTGAAGCCTTGCAAACTGCTGTTGGTGGCTATATTGAGACAGTAACACTGATACCTGATAAGGCTGTGATGATTGTCAACGAGGAAGGACTGCTGCTTGGAATGCCACCAAATCCTGCTGCGTCACTGGTTGCACGAACTAAGATTGTGGGACCGGCGATTATAGTTGGTGTTGACGGTGAAAAATTTACAGATATTTCCGAAGATATTGAGCATTTTATTAATTCAAATTTAATGCTTGAATAAAGAAAAAAGCTCCCCGAAGGGAGCAAGTGAAACGACATAAATAGTTTAACACAGGTACATTGTACCACATAAAAGGAGAAATGTCAAATGGAGATAACTCTCACAGATATGGACGGTATCCGCTTCCAAGTGTCTACAGCTCTTATAAAAGAGTTCCATGCTCGCGGAGATCATACAGAGGTCAGGCTCTTTGACGGCAGCAGGTTTAACGTCCGCGAAGGTCCTGTTGAGATATTAAATAAGATCTCGGAGGCAAGTAATGAAATGGATTGAACAGCTTGACTTTGAAGTCAAGACATATAATCGGCTGAAAAAGGCAGGTATCAGCACTACCGATGATCTGATTGAAGCTCTGTACAGCAGAGAGCCGAAGATCTCAGCACCTGATGCAAAGAAGTGCGAAGCGGCTTTGAAAGACGCAGGTATCATCAAGTATATGCGCGGTGACTACGTCACAGAGGACGACATCGAGCCGGAGCCGCTGACATGGGACAAGCTTCACGACTACATCGGAAAGCTTGTTGTATTTGATTGCAGTACGGAGTCACACAAGTGGCTGAAAGTCAACTGGATATATGATATGCAGGACGACGGTGAGGGTACTGCTATCTGCTCGGACGGCAGCAGGAATTACAGCTACATACGCCGCAGCACAGTAAATGGTGGTTACAGTCGTGATCCTGAATATCTTAAAAGGCATGAGTGCTTAAAATATGCAGGGCGGTTCTTTGCTCTGAAATCGGAGGAGGTAAAAACAGTGCCGGAAACACAGGTAATGTCCGCCGACTACACAAAGGCGGTATCGCTTACAAAGAAGATCAAGGCAAATGCCGCAGCAGCTCAGGAGAGCTTGTGGGAAGTCTGCAAGGGACTAAAAGAAATGCACGACGGCAAGCTCTATAAGGAGCTTGGTTATCAGAATTTCGAGGAGTATACCGAAGATGAAATCGGTATCAAGAGGTTGCAGGCGAGGAAATACGTTGCTATTGCTTCTATAGAAAATGGTCAGTCGACTAACCATTTTGAACAGCTCGGTACTGAAAAATTATATCTTCTTTCTCGCTTGGACGAGCCTCAGCGTGAGGAGATACAGCAGACCACAGACCTTGAAGCAGTAACGGTAAAGGAACTGAAAGACCAGATAACCGCGTTACAGAAAGATAATAAGAGCCTTGCCGAAGATCGGCAGCGCGAAGGTTTACGTGCGGACAGGCTTGCCCGTGAAGCCAGAGAAAAGGATAATCAGATCGAGTCGCTCCTTGCCGACAAAGACGAGGCAAAGGACACGATCAAGAGCCTTGAACACCAGATAGAAGAGCTTGAAGATCGTCCCGTCGAAGTTGCAGTGCAGACCAACGATGAAGAGATAGACAAGCTCACAGCTCAGTTTCAGGAGGAGCTTGCCAAGCGTGACAAAGACACCGAGCGCAGGCTCAACGAGCAGTCGCAGCGTCACAAGGAGGAACTCCGCAAGCAGCGTGAACAGCTTGAAAAGGAAGCTGAGGCAGCTGATGTGGAAGTCGAGGAAGAGATCAGGGAAAAGGCTGAGCTCGAAACACAGGTAAGGTATGTGACTGACGCCATGAGGAAGCTTGCTAAGTGGTTATTTGCCAATGATCCTGTCGGTGAAAATGGCTATCGTCACTATGCCGCAATAAATATAGACACAGTTTTAAAGATAATCAATCAGGAGGAAGAATAATATGCCGCGTTTATTTGATATTTCTGCTGAGTTCTCTCAGCTTTTCGACCAGTACGACAATATCCAGGATATGGAGTTCGACTGCAACGAAGCAGGCGAACCTGTTGACGCTGAGGGCAATGTAGTAG
>CAMYYQ010000205.1 GCA_947303535.1 uncultured Ruminococcus sp. | reverse complement strand
ACTATTTTAACCATTTTTATTCCTCCGTAATATTTAATTGCCTTAAAAGGCTTGCTCAATAATACGGAGCTCAGATCTTATGCCCGTCCTGATCGTGGATATATTTTATAATAAATCGTCTGCTTTGACATATCCACACAATTGCAAGATATATAATAACAAAAAGGAAAAACGGCTGCCGTAACAGCCATGAGCTTCCTTTAAAGCTGTAATCATAGCAATTGGGTTGATATTGCCTTTGTGTTTTATTACTGCGTATTATCCTGATATTGTTAGTCAGGATATTTTTTTCTGCAATTACTATCTTCGCATCTTTTTGCAGATCACACGGCATTTCCAAACATACCTGTGACCTGTTCTGATGTCCATTACTCAGATGCAGAAAGTTTTGCGTTGAAAACAGCAGCGGCAGAAGCGAAAGTACAGCAGACAGGACAAGGAAATACTTCTTAACTTTTCTTTTATCCATGACCTGCCACCTTTCGCCGTAAAATAAGTGCTTTTAATGTATTATGCAACAAAAAAATTATAGCATATCACATAGAGTAAGTCAATAAACCGAGAAAAACTCACCGAAAGTCATAAAAATTTGACAAATCCGTTTCGCTGATATATAATGCTAATATTACAGATCGAAAGGAGCAATCTATTTAATGAGCTATTTTGATTACAAAAAACACAAGATCTACTACACAGAACACGGCAACGGCACTCCCACACTCCTTTTGCATGGCAATACAGCATCAAGCGAAATGTTTGCTTCCATAGTCCCCCTGCTTTCGGAAAAATACCATGTCATCGCAATGGATTTCCTCGGCTGCGGACGCTCCGAACACGTAACGGAATGGAGTGCAGACCTTTGGTACGAATGGTCAAAGCAAGTGAAAGCTCTGTGCGACCACAAAGGCTTTGAAAATATCAACATTATCGGAAGCAGCGGCGGTGCGTTGGCTGCAATAAACGCTGCTCTGGAATACCCCGAGCTTATAAATGCAGTAGTCGCCGACAGCTTTGAGGGTATCCGCGCAAATGCTGGAATAACGGAGCAGATACGTACAGGGCGCGAGCTTGCAAAGCATAATGAAGGCTTCTGCGCTATGCTGAAAAGTATTCACGGTGACGACTGGGAAAGAGTATTTGATGCGGACACTGACGCAGTTATCAGACACGCCCAAAATATAGGCGAGTTTTTTCACCGTCCCCTTTCGGAGCTCCAATGCAGGCTGCTGCTGACAGGCAGTGCAGAGGACGAAATGTTCCCACATGGGCATTATGAGACTCTTTTCAGCGATATCTGCGGACAGACTCCCCTTGCGCAGGCTTGTATTTTTGACCGTGGAAGTCACCCAGCTATGCTGAGCAATACTGCGGAATTTGCAGAGCTTTGCGTGCAGTTTTTCAGTCAGAACATTCAGAATTATTTATACTCTGAACTCGCGGACTGCCAAAGGCAGCCCCTACAGCGCAGAACCTTTCAAAACGTTTTGTAAGAGAAAAGAAACTATTATACTGAGGATATGTGATATGAAAAGAAAGAAAAGAACAAATCAAACAGCAGAGAAATCATCTATCAAGGGAGAGATCATCGCACTGCTTGCGTGTGTACCTTTTTTGCTGTTTGGATTGGCATTGATATTCGCAGGAATAAAGGTGGTCTTAGATGCGAGACCATGCACAGCAGAAACACAGGGGGTAGTAAGCAGCGTTTCCAAGACACATACCAACAAAAACGGAACGCATAGCCGAATAGCAATGTATAAGGCTACATATTCCTACGAACTCAATGGCGAGGAGCTGACCGATTATTTCGTGACTGGAAAATATATGTATCGTGGCAAGAAAATCACGATATGCTATGATCCTGATGATCCCGAACATAAATATGTCGATTGGTATGAAAATGCAGGAGATGTATTGATAATTATCATGGGTATCGTATGGGAGGGATTCATTCTTCTGATAGTTTTTTGCATCATCAATGCGTCCAGAAAAAAACAGGTCAGTAAAGAAAAAAGAGATTTCTGATTGATATTATATCTTTCAGACAGCGCAGAGCCTGCGCCCCCTTGCTCGTCCGCATATCATCGAAAGGACAATTGCTTCTCGACACGGGGAGCGTCATAAAGATTAAAGGACTGTCGAGTGACTCCCTACAGTGTAGGGAGATGTCCGAAGGACAGAGGGTACGTGCAGCTGTTAGCTGCGGCGTACCCTACAAAGATTATATTTACAAACGGGCGGCGGAACGCGTCCCTACACGGAACGCCGAGGGCGGCGTTCCCTACAAACTAACAACTAACCACTAAAAAAGGAGTACCTTGCGGTGCTCCTTTTTATATATCAAATATATCTTCATAACTCACATTGAGCAGTTTTTTCAGCAGGATTATTTCGTCAGGATAAAGATGCCGCTGTCCGACTTCTATCTTTGCAAGTGCGCTCCGAGTAATGTCACAGCCGTTGACCTGTAGCCGTGCGGAAAGCTGTTCCTGCGTGATATCGGCTTTTTCACGAAGCCGCCTTATATTGTTACCGACAGCCTTTTCCACCTCTTTATTCATAGTGCACAAATCCTCCTGTTAAATTTCTGCACTAAAATAAGTGCAAACCTATTGCTTTTATTATATCCATATGTTATAATAAAATTGCACCTAAATAGGTGCAATATGTAGACAACAAACAATTTTGCAGAGAATATTCTTTTATATGCTTTAAAATTCATTGATAAAAATAATGAATAACATAAAGAGGTGATATTATGAATAATTCTTTCATCTGCCAACATTGTGGCGCAAACATAACAGAGGATATGGTATTTTGCGAGTATTGTGGCTGCCAGCTCAAATTTTCTCAGCCCATTTCTTCGCCGCCTCCTTCTCAACCGCCTCCATCTATTCAGCCTAATCCTTCGCAGCAAATTGTTATAAACAATTATTACAACAACGCTCCTGAAAGAACTTATGTCCAAACCACAGTTGCTCCAAATTCCAAACCAAAAGACAAATGGGTTGCATTCATGTTATGTCTTTGCCTCGGATATTTGGGAGCTCATAAATTCTATGAGGGTAATGCAGGAACAGGAGTGTTATATTTTTTGACTTTCGGCTTATTTGGATTTGGTTGGATTATCGACATTTTCATAATTCTATCAAAGCCCAATCCGTATTATGTTTGAAACGGAACGCCGAGGACGGCGTACCCTACAAAGATTATATTTACAAACGGGCGCGCGGAACGCCGCCCCTACAAGCTAACGGCTAATGGCTAACGGCTAAAAAAGGAGTACCTCGCGGTACTCCTTTATTCATAGTATAAAGCAGATAAGTCCCGAACAGCCCTCGTTTATGACACGTTCGAGAGTCTCCTGCAATTTCATACGCGCGTCCACAGGCATTTTGAACAGCTTGCTGTGAAGTCCCTCGTTGACAAGCTCGTGAAGGGACTTGCCGAAGATATTGCTCTCCCATATCTTCTTCGGATCGTCGTCGAAGCCGTCCAGCAGATACATCACAAGCTCCTCGGACTGCCGCTCAGTACCCACGATAGGGCTGACAGTGGTATTGATATTGGCTTTCATAAGGTGTATTGACGGCGCGGACGCCTTGAGCTTTACGCCGTATTTTCCGCCCTGACGAATTATCTTCGGCTCTTCGAGGGACATCTCCTCAAGCTCGGGCATGACGATACCATAGCCCGTAGCCTCCACCTCCGCGAGTGCAGGCTCGATGCGCTTATACTTGCGGCGAATGTCGTTGAGCTCCGTAAGAAGCGGCATAAGGTCGCTTTCGCTCTCTATCTCGATGCCCGTGGTCTCCCCCAGTATCTTATAGAAAAGGCTGTTGTCAAGCTCCGCGGTAATAGTCACAGAGCCTTTTCCCAGATCAATGCTGCTTATCTCCGCTTTCAGCACGTTTGGGCACTCAGATATAGCCGCGGCAGCGTCCTTAGCT
>CAMYYQ010000204.1 GCA_947303535.1 uncultured Ruminococcus sp. | reverse complement strand
CAATGACAGTGAGCCGCCAGAATATGATGCAGAAGAGCTTCTCGGTACTGAAAAGGGCTATATACAGGTGAATGTACGGACAGGTGATGACACATCGGCAGTCGCAGGGGCTATGGTAGCCGTAACTGCGGTAGTTGACGGCAAAAGGCTCGTTCTTGCTTCGGGTGTGACTGACGAGAGCGGTACTGCTCCGAAATTTGCTTTGCCTGTTCCCGACCTTGTACACTCGCAGGAGCCTTCTCCCGATGAAAGACCGTATAATCTCTTTGATGTAAGCGTGACGGCGGAGGGCTTTTTCAGGGCAAGGAGCGTTGATGTTCCTGTTTTTTCGGGAATAACCTCTGTTCAGAACTTCAACCTGATACCTGTTCCCCTTATGATGAACAGCTCCGATGAGACTATGACTTATTATAATGCAGAGCCGAATTTCGGCAGCGGAAAGGAGTGACAGATGCTTACAGGCACTCCGTTCATACCTGAGACTATCACTGTTCATCTGGGAAGTCCCGATTCAGATGCGCCCGATGTTACAGTGGGATTTGCTTCATATATCAAGAATGTTGCGTCCAGCGAGATATACCCAACATGGCCCGAGAACGCTCTCAGAGCCAATATATATGCAATAGTGTCCTTTGCGCTGAACCGAATATATACCGAGTGGTACCGTTCGAGAGGTTACGATTTCGACATAACAGCCACAACTCAGTATGACCAGAAGTTCATTAACGGCAGAGAGTATTTCGAGAATATCAGTCACCTTGTAGATGAGCTTTTCAACGATTATGTCAGGCGGCAGGGGAGCGTTGAGCCGCTGTTTACGGCGTTCTGCAACGGTACGACCACTACCTGTGAGGGGCTGTCCCAGTGGGGGACTGTTGCTCTTGCCAACCGCGGACTCACCCCCTATGAGATACTGCAATACTACTACGGTGAAGATATCGACATAGTAAGGAACGCTCCCGTACAGACCGCGATGCCGTCATATCCCGATACAGAGCTGAAAAACGGCTCGTTCGGGAACGATGTGAAGTTCATACAGGTGTGGCTCAACCGAATATCGAGGAATTTCCCTGCGATACCTAAGATACCTGCTGCTGACGGCATATTCGACACAGCTACGGAGAATGCAGTCAGGAAGTTTCAGCAGATATTCGGGCTTGAGGCAACAGGTACGGTAAATGCGGCTTCGTGGTACAGGATAAGCTATATCTATACCAGCGTAAAACGGCTTGCGGAGCTTGATTCCGAGGGACTCAGATTCGATGAGATATCGCCGCAGTTCAAGGAAGAACTGAGCATAGGTATGCAGAGTATAGAAGTAAGTATGCTGCAATACTATCTTGCTGTAATTGGAGCGTATTACGAAGCTGTAGTGCCTGTTGAGGTTACGGGCTACTTCGGCGAACAGACGGAGCGTTCTGTAAAGTCCTTCCAGAGAGTTTTCGGACTTCCGCAGACGGGAGTAGTTGACAGAGCTACAAGGAACGATCTTTTCCGAGCCTATCAGGGCATAGTTGAAAGCGTACCGCCTCAGTATACATATGTTGCACTTTATCCGAATACTGTACTCCGCGAGGGTGCAAGCGGCGAGTCCGTAAAGATAATACAGCAGTATCTCACCTATATCAACAGGAGCTATCCGAATATCCCCGCGGTAAGTGATACAGGCTATTTCGGACCGCTTACAAGGCAGTCCGTAACAGCTTTTCAGCGTCAGTTCGGCATAGACCCTTCGGGCATAGTCGGAGCAGTCACATGGGACAGCATAGCAGGAGTGTACTCCGACCTGCGCTACGGCTTCGATAAACGTCCTTATCAGAACCCCGGCTACACTATCAAGTGATTAGTGAGTAGAAAGTAGAATTGTAGGGGCTGCCTTTGGCAGTCCGAGCCGTTAGCGTGTAGGGTCAGCGTTCCGCCGCCCCATGTACAAATTACAATAAAAACTCCCCTCACGGGGAGGGGAGTTTTTTTATACTATTCTATCTTCACCATTGATCAGGAAATAAGCCCATTTTTTTATTGGAAGAACTTCAATTTTATTTGCGCCTTTTACATAATTTTTAGCATCTTGACTTAAAAATGCGCATTTTTCTTTATTGCATATAAAATCATCAAATTCTAATACAGTATAGCGTTTGGGACTTGATTTATAGCATATGCATTTTCCGCATTTTTTACAATAATAATTTTTACCTACTATTTCAGCAGTTGCTCCTAAATCGTCGGGCTGAATAACCACATTGAATTTAGCATTATTTATGTTATGTTCTTTACCGCATGATGCCCCTGGATTTGCCTGAGCTTTTGTCAGCTGTTTTTCCCAGTGGTTTCCACAGCAAGTACAAATAAGTACTTCTGATAATACACCGTTTCTTGATACAAAGGTACTATGTTTTACTTTATCTCTTCCATGTCTTCCTGCATTGCAAATTGTAAACTCACCTGGTCTTGATTTAAATACACGAGTTTTATATACCCATCTTGTATACTTTTCACCCTTAGAAGAGATTCTAACAAAGTTATTTTTTTCCTCATAGACTTTAACGATTTTATACCTGTATAAAGCGTCCGAACCGAGAAGCTTGTTATCAATTATATTTTTGTCATTGTCCTTGTTAGGGGTGCTTCTTGTGTTATATTTTTTTCCTTCTGTAATGTAGCCTTCATACATTACCTTTTCAGCTGCGTTTGCTTCGATTGAGCTGACAAGTTTGAAGTCAGGCTGAGCAGATGATGTTGATGATGCTGTTACACCTGTAACGAGTGCAAAAGCTGCGAGAGTGGTACAAAGTACCTTTTTAAGAGTTTTTTTCATGTTTTTTCTTCCTTTCATTATAGAAAAATAATTTTTATACGGTGTTTCCCGTATTTATCTTACAGTTGTTATTCTACACGCTTTTTAGCGTATCAACAACGAAATAAGAGTGAAAGGAGAAAAAATAAGAGTGAACGAAATATAGCCAAAAACTACTTATTATAATACAAAAGGAGTTGATATTATGCCCTATACAGAAGAACAGAAAAAGGAGCATATCCGCGAATTACAGGGCTATCTCTACGGCATATCCCTTTTTGACAAGCGCATACCGCAGATACTTCCCGACGGCAGATACGATAAAGAGACCGCAAAGGCTGTGGAAGCCTTTCAGCGTATATACGGACTTCCTGTTACGGGCGAGACAGACCCTGCTACGTGGAACAAAATAGTACGTGTTTACATGGATTACCTTGACAGTGAACCCGAACCCTACAAGGCATTTCCGTCAAGGATATATCGTGCAGCTTTAGGAGACAGCGGAGAGCTTATCTACATAATACAGGCAATGCTCTGGAAAGCCGCGGCGTGGTATGATAATATGCCAAAGATAAGCGTGAGCGGCGAGTATGACGCAGACACAGAAAAGGCTGTAAAAAGCTTTCAGAAATGCTGCGGACTTACGGAAAGCGGCTGTGTGGACTGCATAACGTGGAATATGCTGGTGCGCTTTTTATCCGTAAAATAATAATAATAAAAGCTCCTATTCATTATGAACGGGAGCTTTTATCTTAATCTTTCGTCATCTCTTTCGTTTTTATACTGGTTTTCGTAGTATTCATCGTCTTCAAGGTTCCTTTTTATGCGCGAAGCAACAAAAACGATGCCGACTATGACAAAAGCAAGGCTTTTGATCTGATAACCAATATACAACGCAGGTATAAACAGCAGATACTTGATGACCTTTTTTATATTTTGCAGCTGCATAACTGTCTCTTCCAGCCAGTTCAGAATTTCACGCATAGTTTTTTCGCCTCCTTTGTACTGATGTATCATGATTTTTGATATTATATCATTTTGCGATATTTCTGTCAATATATTGCCGATCATCGGATCAGTATTTTCTGTGCGCTAAAATTTGACTTTGCATTATAAATGTGATATAATAATTTAAATGTTGTCTGTCAGCGGACAGGC
>CAMYYQ010000203.1 GCA_947303535.1 uncultured Ruminococcus sp. | reverse complement strand
CGAATCCCGCAGTATAGAACCATCCTGTTCCCGGCTCTGTCTCCTCGGAGGCGATAAGGTAGTCAGCATGGTCGTTGAGCATGAGTGCAGTTTCAGCTGTAGCCATAAGACAGGCGTCAAAACCGATGAAGTCGAACTGTACGCCGCCGCTGGTGAGAGCCTGCTTGATGCCTGCAAGGCTCATAGAGCCGCTGCTCTTGTTCTTCTCGTCGTAGCCGTAGCCTGTAACAGATCCGCCGCCGTGATCCCAGAGGATAAGCTCGTTTCTGTTAGCTGGGAAGTTCTTTGAGCAGAACTGTATGAATGATGCAAGGTTGTTAGGATCAGTCATAGCCTTAGAGCCTGCATCATCAGAAATTCTCATGACCTGTCCGTTCTTTATCTGGTATATCTGGTTTACTTTGTTGCTTATACCTGTTGACTTCCACTTTGAACAGCCGCCTGTGAATACGATGACATTTACGTTGTCACCGTAGGAAGCTGCTGCCATTTCCTGCATATCGGAAGAAGCCATGCCGTACTTTGATTCAAGGTCGGTACCGCACATATATACCATTATAGTAACAACGTCCTCGTTGTTGCCCTTGATAACTGTGCGCTTCTCACGGGAGCCTGTTGCAACTGATGTATCTACTGCGGAGTCGCTGGTAGCGCTGCCTGCTGCTGTATCCTCAGTGCTGAAATCAAAGCCCGATGGTGCTGAACCGCCGCCTAAGAGTGAGCCGAGGAGGTTTCCGCCGCTGCTTCCGCTGTTGCTGCTGCCACCGCCGCCGCCTGCACCGCTGCCTAAGAATTTAAATAAAAGGAAACCGATTATAAGGAGCGTCATAAGTCCGCCGCCGCCGGCAGCTGCTCTCTTTACGTTGCCACCGCCGCCTGTTGATCCACCTGTATAGCTTCCTGAACCTACAGGACCTGTGCCGAGTCCGTCGCCGCGTCTATGAGCTCCATTTCCGCCAGAGGTGACGTTTTTACGTCTGTTCTGCGGTCTGTTTTGTCTTGGATCCATATTAACCTCCGTAATTTTTTCTCTTTAGCAGGTCAAATAGACCCACTTAATATTATTGTACACACTTTCACATAGAATGTCAAGTTAAAATCGGTTACAAATTTTATATTTGTCAAAAAACAAGCGCAGCGGCAAGTTAAAGGCTTGCGCGCTGCGCGGAGGTCTGTTATTTACTTATGAGGAGCTTTCTGAGTCCGATGCTGTCGAAGATGTCAACAACTCCGTCATAGTTTATATCTGCATATGCTGAGCTTGTTACAGGTTCGTTTTTCAGCAGGAATTTTTGCAGCATAACAAGGTCTGCAACAGTTACGTCTGTATCGTAATTTACATCGCCTGTACGTGCTTTTTCAGGAGTGAGTATTATCTTCTGGTTTTCAGTGCCCTTGTATTCCTCAAGACGGCAGGTCAGTTTAGTAGAATTACTGATGACGGTAACGCACTTTTCGTTCTGAACAAGGGAATATGAGCCGTCTTTATTGCAGGTGATTCTGAATTTCTGTGAGCTGTCGGCTGTGTATTCCTTTGTGGTGATGCTTCCGTCTGTGTCAGATGAGAGTGCATCGCCGTATTTATTTATTATGGTATATGTGCCGTCATCGAGCTGTCTGAATTTCCAGATGTGGTCGTCTGCGTGGGTGAATGAGTCGCCGTTTATATCATGTATATGCATATGATCGTCCAAAGCGAATTCTCTGTTTGATGAATTGTACAGAAAGTCTGTTGAAGTATCGCGCATGGAGTATGTACCGTCAGCTACGGCAGGGTGGACTGGCTCAAGGCTGAACAGCTGGCAGTCATCGCCTCTGTATTCCCACTGATTGATGTTTCCGCCGTTTTCTTTTGACCATTCGTATACGTCAAATCCGCTTTTATTATTTGACGAAGCGGTAACTATTCCGTAGTATGAGCCTTGTTTTTTTAACATGAATTGTTGATTTTCTGCGCCTGTGAACTCCTGTAATTCAAGGTTTATGCCGTCGCTGCCTGATTTTTCGGCAAGTCCGATGCATTTGTGCTCGTCACCTGCTGAAAGTATATAAAAATACTTCTCGTTGAGGGAAGAAAGTATCCACTGCTGTGCCCAGCTGCCGTTGAATTCCCATTGCTGTATATTAGTGCCGATATCAAGGCTGCCGTTTGGCAGGTCTATTGCCTTGCCGCTGTTTCGGTTTATTATATAGTATGATACGTCCGTATGGAGCTCTGTGCCTGAAATATAGGGGATATAGCTGCTTGGCAGCAGGAAATCCGATGAATAGACTATCTTTGAGTCCTTATCAGTGTAGTCAGGGATACCTACCTGACGCTCTTTGCCGTTAAAATCCTTTGTCTGTACGCCCCATATGGTCTGGTTGTTGCTGCCAACAGCTGTGAACGACATGACTTTTTTGCCGCTTTCGTCCTTGGCTGCAAGGAAGTAACCGCTGTATTTCTGACCGCCTATGGTTATTTCGGCAGCCGAGCTCTCAGGTGACTGTGTCCATTTTCCTGTGACTGCACCGCTTATTGTACCGTCGGAATTGAGCTTTATGCTGCTGTAGTTTATTATCTTTCCGTCAGTGGAAGTGCCGTGATTGATGAATTCATAGTCGCCGATAATGTCTGAGTCTTCATAGCCCGATGCGGATATCTCGTCGCCTGCGTATTCGTATGGTGCTACAACAGGCCAGCCCTCTTCATTGAAGTACATGGAGTGTACACGTACCTCGTGGAATTCTGCTCCGTCATCAAAACGGGTGTGATATACGAGATACCATTTGCCGTCATCGTCACGGAGTACGGAGTTGTGTCCGCAAGCCATATAAGCTTTGCTAAGTGAGCTGAATTTGTAGTTGCCCATGACTTTAAGTCCTGTGGAGTCAAGGTTTGGATTTGTGGGGAGAACTGCCTGTCTGCCTGCGGGATCGGTAAAGGGTCCGAGCGGCGATGCAGAGCGGAATACACGCATATTGTATCCGCCTGTTGAGGTGAGCCCGCCGAATGTTACCCATAAATAATAGTAGCCTGTGTCGGCATTGTATTCGATGAAAGGTCCTTCACCAGATTTGCCGTAGCCGCCCGATATCTTTGTACCGAAGTAGCTGTCTACCATTCTGCCGTCTGAGGTAGTGCCTGTTTTGGGGTGTATGCACTGTCCTGTTTTCGGGTCTATCTCAAGTGTGAAGATTCCGCCTGACCATGAGCCGTAGCACATATACATCTTTCCGTTGGTGTCATAGTATATGGTCGGGTCGATGGCATTGGGGAAGAGCTGATTATTGAAGTCGTTGTTCCTGAACCAGCTGTTGTTGAAGCTTACCTGTCCTGCGGCAATAAGCTCGTCTATATTTGTGGAGGTATACTTCTTGTTTACGTTCTTTGTTGCGCTCTTTACATATGCGTCATTGTTTGTGAAGCCTGAGTAGATAAGAGTATCCACAAAGGTGTATGGACCTTCAATATTCTTTGCTGCGGCATAAGCTATTACCGAGCGCATATATGTTGAGGAGGTGCAGAAGTACATGAGGTACGCGCCTTTGCTGCCGTCGGAGTTGACATAGTCTGCGTCCCATACAACATCGGGTGCCCATACAGCAAATCCGCCTGCGCAGTCCTCAAGGTCTTCGCCCGACCATGCAAAGGCTTTTTTCAGATTCTGGGAAAGGTTGCCGAATTCTACATTGTTCGTGGTGGCATAGCCATTTGAAAAACGTTTCCAGTTGCGCAGATCAGTGGTTTTTGCTGCTTCTATATGTGAGCCGAATACGTAATATGTACCGTTATCCTTGACTATTGAAGGATCATGTACGGATACGCGCTGATTGGCTGCAAATGAAGTCATGCCTGTGAAAGCAGATAAAAATATGCAAGCTGAGAGCGCTGCTGATATTAGCTTCTTCAATTTCATTTTAATATCCTCCAAACATAGAAATGTTTATATAATTATAGCACTGTTTTATTTAAAGTGTCA
>CAMYYQ010000202.1 GCA_947303535.1 uncultured Ruminococcus sp. | reverse complement strand
CTGTGCTTATTATCGGCACATACGATGCAAACGGGACTCCCAATGCCATGAATGCAGCATGGGGCGGTCAGATCGGTATGAGTCAGATATCCGTCAGTCTTTCAAGCTCACACAAAACTACTGAAAATATCAGACTGAACAAGGAATTCACAATTGCTTATGCTACGGCAGAGCAGGTGGCTGCCTGCGATTATGTGGGCATAGTATCGGGAAACAATGAGGAGAACAAGCTGAAAAAGTGCGGATTTACCGTTACAAAGTCAGACAAGGTAAATGCGCCTGTCATAGATCAGCTTCCTGTAACTATCGAGTGCAAGGTGATAGATATACAGGAGGAGTTTGGCGAGACCAGAGTAGTTGCTGAGGTAGTCGGTCTTAAAGCTGACGAGAATGTACTTACCGACGGCAAGGTGGATTACAGCAAGGTGGGACTTGTTATATATGATACAGCTGCAAAATGCTACAGAAAGGTCGGCGAAAGCGTTGCCGCTGCCAGAAGTGCAGGAAAAAAGTTTCAGTGATCTGTTGATGGGATAAACATTTCATAAATTTAATATAATATACTGTAATTACATAAGCAAACATCTTAATATATCATTCAAAAGGAGTTTTTACAATGAAAGAAAACACAAAACAGCTCACAATTGACTTTATTGAGAACAGGGATATTATAAAGAAAGCGATCAAGTTTGAAAGCTCATATATCTATCCCGTTGCAGCAAATATCTTCTGTGCGGCAGGAGTTAAGGCTGATGCAGACAGGCTCGGCGAGTGCAAGAAGATCATCAAGAAGAATGCAGGCTTTGCGTCATATCTCAAGGGCGTTGTAATGGCACCATTCGCAGCCAAGCTCTGCGTGTCTGATGATCCCGAAGCTCAGTTTGAAAAGGTAATGGCTATGTACGGTATCCTCAAAAATCACTTCAGAAGATCGGAGTATCTTGCCCTGCTTGCAACTCTCCTTGCTGAGAGAACTACAGCAGAAGAAGCTGACAGGATAGCCGCAAGAGGTCGTGCTATATATGACATGATGAAGAAAGAACACCCCATACTCACTTCCAGTGAGGACAACGTAATGGCGGGCTTTATGGCTTTTTCTGAAAAAAGCGATGCTCAGCTCATTGATGATGCTGAAAAGTGTTATGACCTTTTGAAAAAGAAGTTCTCGGATAAGAATGCTGTCCAGACAGTATCACATATACTTGCAATGACCGACGGAGCACCCGAAGAAAAGGTGGGCAGGCTCATCGGAATGTTCGATATGTTCCACGATGCAGGTAATAAGTTTGGAAAGCACCATGAGCTTCCTATGCTTGCAGCTATATCAGTTATCGAAGCTGATGAAAAGGAGCTTGTTGATACTGTTACAGAAATAGATGATATCCTCAGCGAGCAGAAGGGCTACGGAGCATTGAGCCTTGACAAGAAAACAAGACTTATGCACGCTGCTATGCTTGCGGCTGATCTTTATGAAGATCACGATAACGCTCAGGCAGCTGTATCAGCTTCTGCACTTGCGATCATCGCAGCACAGGAAGCTGCAATATGTGCTATTATAGCTGCTTCGGTAGCTGCTTCAAACAATTGAAAGAACGGCGTAAAATCAATAACGGCACGGGTATTTCCGTGCCGTTATTTTATATTACCCCAACAATATTATTAGTTGATGCTGCATAATCCGAGGAGTGATCTCTGTATTGTGAGGGCGTCCATATTAGTAACACCGTCACCGTCAACGTCTGCGCGGAAACAGCCTTCCTCGGTGATATGACTGTCATCACTGCCGTTTACTCCGTATTTTGAAGGATTTGCCAGTGACTGCATTATCAGTACGGAATCGGAAAGATCGACTGTTCCGTCACCGTTTGCATCGCCGTTTCCTTTGATATCAAATGTGGATATCTGATTATAGCTGCTATAGTATCTTACTGTTTCGATAGAACTTGAGATACCTAACATCTCTTCATCATTATAAACGTAGCCTGCATAACCTCTGTTGTGTTCACGGTTGAAAACTTCCATATTGTTGTTAAAGATCTCATAATACTGTAATTCAGGATGTTTATAACCGAAAAAGTCGATCTCCTTATTCATCTTCTCCTCATCGTTATACTGTTTTTCAAGGTCGTTGAGAATATACATCATCATACACTGTACTTCAAGCTCATCTGCACTGATGCCGTTATTGTTGAAGTCAAAATTTGTCTCGAAATTATTGCGTACTTCCTGTGAAACGCCGATACTAACATTGAGTTCCGGATATCTCTTTATCATTGTGCCGATATAGCTGATATCATATGGAGTAAAGTATTCCAGATCAAGATTGTATAGTATGTTATAATCAGCTACAGTTATTTTTCCGTCAAGGTCAATGTCAGGCTTAGGAAGGACACCTGTTTTGACGTTTTTATAGTATTTTGGAAAAGCTGCATCTATTTCCTCTGTTGTGAAATTGTAGCGCGCAGGAGCTTCATATACATCAGAACTGTTATTAGCTGAATTCGGACCGTATTTTATCGAGAACTGTTCATAATAGCTAAGATTTGCAAAAACGCAAGCCGAACAAGACATAGGTCTTGGTGTGTAATAGCCCAGCTCCTCATAATATAAAGGATCAAAATATTTCTCGTCTATCTCATTGTATGTGAGGTAATACATCGTAAAATATTGACCGATATACTCAAAACGGTTATTATAGAAATAATGCGCTGCTACTTTGCAGAGATCAAGGACTTTATAATACTCTTCTTCAGTTACCGGACCATAATCATCACCTGTATAGTGATAGAAAGGATATTCAGACTGAGATACATATAAATAATTAAGATCCTCAATATCACAAAGCATATCTGATACATAAATTATCTTAACAACGTCATCAAAATTAAATACACCGTCAGAGTTGATATCTGCATCAACATATCCGTTCTCTATTATATCCTTGACCATTTTGTAATCACGTTCTGTACCGTGTATCCAATATCTCATGCTATCTATGAAATCGTATATAGGTGACACATATACCTCAGAAGAATCATATTTATAATAACGACAATAACCAATGTCATTGCCATTTTCATCGTATTTTTCTACATATACATATTTATATTCCAGTTCATCAATCGAAGAATAGTATGCATCAGGGTCATTGTCACTTATCAGTTTATAATCGTCTGCGCATACAGTTCTGAAACTTCCGTCATCATTCTTTACATAATACTTATTCTTTTTAAATGACACGATATCCCATACATCAATATCCTGCTTTTGTACTTCAAGCGGAATAGGATCATCTTTATATTCATCGGGGCAATTTTCGATAAAGTAATTCGGATCGTAATAATCCGTACTTACAGGATAATAAGCGAACAGGTATCGTACATAATCATACCATAAAAATGAGTAATAATAGGTTTTCGTCACGTTTTCGTTTGTTTGGGGATCATAGTATTCTTTTTCGACAGGCAGCTGCGTGTCTCTGATAGTATTGTATTTTTCCATTATATAATCAGGGATATATATTTCACCGTTACGTGAATTCGCAGCACGGTAAAATGCATATGCATCAAAGATATCAATATTGCCGTCGCAGTTGATATCTATGTCGAGATCATATTTATCAACGAGCTCTTTTAAATGCATCAGATCTTCTTCATCAGAAGACATAGTGGCTGTAGGTTCATAGGTCTGAGCATTTGCAACTGTGGTCGGATTACTTGCAATTAGAAGTGCAGCTAATGCTGCGGCATATTTTCTCATAATAATACTCCCTTCGTATTCATAGTCATATTCTGAAACAGCAGTAGTTACAGTGCTTACAGATGCTGTTCCTGTTTCCCTGCCTGCGGAACTTGTCTGCGTAACATTAACGGCAGGCTTAGCTGATGTCTGGTTTGGGCTGTTCTGAGATATCATGCTTGTTTTTGAATAAGAAACGGAAGTCTGAGTTGAAGCCACAGGATTCT
>CAMYYQ010000201.1 GCA_947303535.1 uncultured Ruminococcus sp. | reverse complement strand
ACAGAGCAAAGCTTGCGCTGAGATCAAAGCTTGAAAAGGAGGGCTTTGAGTATGAAAGACTATAATGAGATAGCAAATAGTGTTTTTCAGCGCAGAGAAGAATATCTGAAAGAGAAAAAACGTAAAAAGGCTCTGATAATAAGAAATGCCACAATAGCCCTCAGCTGCTGCATAATGATAGCTGTAGGCATAGGTATTTGGAATATCGGTATGCTGAGGGATATAGAACCATCTCCTGACAAGAACGACTATACATTACCGGTACCTGTCGTAACAACAGACGTAATAACATCTGAAGAGGATATTACCTCAGAAAATACTGCCGCTACAGCGACGACAGATGATATCCTTGCAACTACGGCAATTGTTTCTGATAATTCTGCGCAAAGCGGAGCAAGTGATACAAGAACAACCTCCGCAAACAGTCACAGCGGCTCAGGCAATGTGACAACACTTCGTTTTGACGGTACTACGGAAAGTAATGTAAGAACAACAGCTTCAAGCATTGAAATTACTTCTCCGAATAATTCATCGCATCAGAATGTCACAACTTCAAACGGCGGATCACCTGTACTGACCACACGAAGCACTGATGTCCGCACAACTCCTACGACATCACGAACATCAACACGTACAACAGGTACACGAACAACAACACGGCGTACCTCGACCACGACACGGCGAACATCTACCACTACACGGCGCACTTCAACTACTGCCCGTACAACGCGTACCACTATGCCGCCTGTAGCTACTACGACTACAACAAGAGCACAGACCACCTATGTATACACATCGACCACCGCTGCATATACAAGACCTGCGTATACAACTACGGCAGTGTATACAACACAATATATATATACGTCAATGACATCTGTAATGACATCTATGGTTCATACGCAGCCTGCATACACATATCCACCCGTAGCTACTTCGACTACTCCTGCATATACACACTCCCCTGTAGCTACTTCGACTACTGCTTCACATTCTTCCGCGCAGCCTGCTTATACGTCTACGCCGCCCATACCTGTATTATCAACAACATATACCGATCCGCCTCACTCTAAATTCTATTATAACAGCACAACATATACAGTAGCGGAATGTGAGAATTTTGATACTTCCTATGCGGGAGAAGAACTTTACAGAAGCGGTATATATGACGTAGCACTTGGAAGGCTTACTATGTATACTGTATACGCTTACAAGGATTTCTCACCTGATTTCCTGTGTATGGTGGAATTTGATGACGGTGAAACATTCTTAGGCATAAATCCTGATTACAGTCCCAATACTCTGGGAGAGCTTTTAGATGCTATCGATTTCCCTAATGGTTTCGATTACTTCGGCTTAGATCTCTATGACGTCGGAAGGTATATAAGCTCTCCCGATTACACAGCTTTAAGTGAACTGCTTAACAGCAGCAGGAATGCAAAGATATTACAGATACTTGACTATC
The DNA here is from genome assembly GCA_947303535.1 of uncultured Ruminococcus sp. Next base: position 2,520 of record CAMYYQ010000201.1, on the reverse strand, counting down.
CGCTTTTCAGCAGAAGATTAGAGTTGGATTTCGGTCTGAACTATACAGGCGATGAAAATACCTGTATTATAGGCAAAATGCTCATAACAGATCAACGATCCTTTGCCGTATCTCTATTTAATGATCTCTATTTGCATACATTTGAGTTCGATGTTGACAGTACAACTCTCGATAAATTGTACGCATCTCTAAACCATAATGTTTAAAATAGCCCACACTGAGCGCAATATTCGGTCAGTGTGGGCAATTTTTGTCAATTACCCTCATTTTTTCCACCTAATATTTCTTTTATAGGTTGTTATCAATTCACATTTTATTTATAATAAACATATAGCAAATAGGCTATAAGGATATTAAAATTTGGAGAAAAGCTCCCATAGTGAACATCGCTGCTGTCAAAAGCAGCAGCGGTCATTCACATTTGTCCGCACAAGCTAAAAGCCGAGGCGGACAAAAAAGTGCAAAAATTGCAAAGCGGAAAGCCCCATAATCTCGGGAGATAAACGGGCAAATCTCTCATAGGCTATCCGATATTGCAGCAGTTCCTGAGGCGGCGGTGGAAATATCAAGCCGGGCGAATCTGTTACCCTCCCACAATTACAGTTCCCGATAGGACGGCGTATATTTCCACAGCACCTTTGAGGACCTTTTTACACGATTTGTTACTTTCTTTGCAGAAGTACGCAGACTCTGCATGAAAGACAAAATATGTACATACAACCAAAGCAGTATGTACACTTGAATTCCCATTTTCAAGACTATCAAGAAGCTTTCCAACTTCTGCTCTGTGTGAGACTATGGAAGACTCAGGAAGCTTCTGTATCGGCGAGGCAAAGGCACATTCCGTGTACAAAGGCTGACGGCCCCTCTCCCGTCACCTTTGTCCTCGGCGGTATTAACTTTGGAAAATAATGTTACAGGCACAGCATTATAAATGAATTTATTCCGTTTCAATGAGCGGTTTCACAAAGTATAAAGTCCTGTTCCCCTTTCAGACAGGCAGCGCATCAATACGATGCAAAACAAAGTCAACAGACCCGCAGGCGGGGAGACTCTGCACTATACTCCCCTGACCTGCATTCGGGTTTGCTGTTCCCCGATAATTCGACAGGATAGCGCGAAGCTCGGGGGCATACGCAGTATCACGCAGAGATCGTACAAACGAAATTTTTACAAAGACTATAGGCGGTCTTTGTGATATATTGTAAGTAATTCCTTTGCTATCCAATCCTTTTGTAAGAGGGCAGATCAGAACAGTCTTATCTCTGAGGCGGAGATAGGGCTGTTGCTCTTTATAGGGATATTTTTATGATATCATCAAGAGGTATGCGCAGTCCGCCGCAGAACACTATCTGACGCGTGACTTCTTCTATGAACCGCACATTCCCCGAAACGGTAATATACTTTCCGCCCGATTTATGCTTATCGGGAACAAAATAAGTTATCTCGCAATAAGGCTCCGAAGCAATACGTGCGCTAAGGAGCTGTATTTTTTTGTTCAGTTCAGCCGCTTCGTCCTCGCACAGCTCGGCTTTGGCATCGGTAAGTCTTGCGGACTCGTCAATAGCGTCCTCATAGCCTGTAAGAGCCGCAAAAGGCGCGAACTGCGCCGCACGGTTGCGCCGCGGCATCTTTGCCCGTGTCTTTGAAACATGGTGCGGCATATTGATTATATCATCATATTGTCCTGACATTATTCTGCCCCCCCGTAGTAATTCATAATTCATAATTGTAGGGGCGGATATTATCCGCCCGTGTATGCCAACAACATGATACCATTTGTAGGGGCTGCCTTTGGCAGTCCGTCCCCCCGATGATATTCCCCGTGTCGAGAAGCAACTCCCCTTTTGATGACACACGGACGAGCAAGGGTACGCAGGCCCTGCGCCGTCACGTGCTCACACGATGTTATGCACCTTTCGTTTATTGTCTCTCGCGGGTATTATCGTCCATTCTCATTAACTATATCGCGGAGAAAGGGTGCAGCGTCACGCGCTCACACGATGTTATGCACCTTTCGTTTATTGTCTCTCGCGGGTATTATCAACCATTCTCATTAACTATATCGCGGAGAAAGGGTGCAGCGTCACGCGCTCACGCGATGATATTTGCCTTTCGTTTATTGTCTCTCGCGGGTATTATCAACCATCCTCATTAACTATATCGCGGAGAAAGGGTGCAGCGTCACGCGCTCACGCGATGATATTTGCCTTTCGTTTATTGTCTCTCGCGGGTATTATAAACTATTCTCATTAACTATATCGCGGAAAAAGGGTGCAGCGTCACGCTGCCTAAGCCCTGTGTCCGCCTATCTGTCTGTTGCGCGACATGGCAGTTGCTCCGTCGCAGAGATTGCTTCCGCGGAGCACCGCGTTCTTGCCGTATCTCTCCTTCATTCTCAGCATGGCAAGCTGCAAATTTTTCTCACGCCTAAGTACCGTCTGCTCCTGCTGACGGCGCTTCTCCTTCTCCTCAGGGTCTGAGAAAAAGTCCAGCTGTATCACCTCTTCCCTGACCGAG
>CAMYYQ010000200.1 GCA_947303535.1 uncultured Ruminococcus sp. | reverse complement strand
CTATTCTCAGTATACAGCCCGTGATGTAAATGCAGCTCTTAACCATGAGACCTGTACTGTTGAGGATTTCAAGGCTCTTCTTTCTCCCGCAGCTGAACCGTTCCTTGAAAAAATGGCTCAGAAAGCAAAGCTTGAGACACAAAAGCATTTCGGTAATACAGTATATCTGTTCACTCCGCTGTACATTGCTAATTACTGTGAGAATTACTGCGTTTACTGCGGTTTCAACTGCTACAATGATATTAAGCGTATGAAGCTTAATATGGGGCAGATCGAGCATGAGATGAAGGTAATTGCTGACAGCGGTATGGAGGAAATACTTATTTTAACAGGTGAGAGCCGTGCGCAGAGCAGCGTGGAATATATCGGCGAAGCCTGCAAGCTTGCACGCAAATACTTCCGTATGGTAGGTATAGAGGTATATCCGCTTAATACCGATGAATACAAGTATCTCCATGAATGTGGAGTTGACTATGTTACTGTATTTCAGGAAACCTATGACAGCGACAGATATGAACAGCTTCATCTTATGGGACATAAGCGTGTATGGCCTTATCGTTTTGAAGCTCAGGAGCGTGCTCTCATGGGCGGTATGAGAGGTATAGCCTGCTCCGCACTTCTCGGTCTTTCTGATTTCAGAAAGGACGCACTTGCAAGTGCTCTCCATGTTTATTATTTACAGAGAAAGTATCCTCAGGCTGAGATTTCACTTTCATGTCCGAGACTTCGTCCTATAATCAATAATGACGAGATAAATCCTCTTGATGTACATGAAAAGCAGCTCTGTCAGATACTCTGTGCATACAGGATATTCCTGCCATTCTGCGGCATTACGGTATCTTCCCGTGAAAGCGAGTCTTTCAGAAATGGTATCGTAAAAATAGCCGCAACCAAGGTGTCAGCAGGTGTTTCGACTGGTATCGGTGACCACGAGAGCAAGTATACAGGCAAGGAAAGCGACACAACTGAGGGCGATGAGCAGTTTGAGATCAACGACAGCAGAAGCTTTGACAAGATGTATAAGGATATGTCATCGGAAGGACTTCAGCCTGTACTGAATGATTACCTCTATGTCTGATATTATCTGTGTTACTGCAAGAAATCTGTGTGAAGTTGATTTTTTACAGCAGGTAGAAAAGATAGCAGCTGCTTCACCCGAAAGAGTAATATTAAGGGAAAAAGACCTTTCTGAAAGCGATTATCACAGACTTGCGGAAAACGTAATAAAGATATGCAACAGTTACGGTGTTAAGCTTATGCTGCATTATTACTGGAAAGCTGCTGAAAAACTTGGCTGGAAGAGTATACATCTTCCACTTCATCTATTAAGGGAGCTTTCTGAACATGATAAGTCTTATTTTGAGTGTATAGGAACGTCATGTCATTCTGTTGAAGATGCTGTTGTGGCACAAAGACTGGGTGCAAATTATATCACTGCAGGCCACGTTTTTGCTACAGACTGCAAAAAGGGACTTGCTCCACGGGGAGTTGATTTCCTAAGAAATGTTTGTAAGAGCGTGGATATACCTGTTTATGCAATAGGTGGTATATCTCCTGATAATATCGGGCTTGTCCGTAACTGTGGTGCCGCAGGCGGCTGTGTTATGAGCGGATTTATGAAATGTAATTCTCCTTCAGAATATATCAGAAAATTTGAAAAGAAGTGATAATATGAATATAGATAAAAGCCAGCTTTTGCTTTACGCTGTTACTGACAGAGGCTGTCTTAAAGGAAAAAGTCTTGAAGAAGCAGTAGAAGAGGCTATACTCGGCGGAGTTACCTGTGTACAGCTAAGAGAAAAGAATGCTTCTGAAGATGAAATAGTTGAAGAAGCGCAGAAGCTTCTGAAACTATGCCATAAGTACAATGTCCCGCTTATAATAAATGATGATTATAATGCAGCATTAAAAATCGGTGCTGACGGTGTTCATGTCGGTATTGAAGATGCTCCTGTTGCTGAAATTCGCAGAATAGCAGGGGAGAGGTTTATCATAGGAGCTACTGCAAAGACTGTTGAACAGGCAAAGCTTGCCGAGAGTTCGGGAGCGGACTACCTTGGAGTCGGTGCGGTATTTCCGTCACCTACAAAAACTAATGCCATAAGGATAACACCTGCGCAGCTAACAGAGATCTGTGACTGTGCTATAGGTGGCATTACAGCTGAAAATGTATCTGAAATAAAAGACTGCGGACACAGCGGTATCGCTGTTGTATCTGCTGTATTCGGTGCAAAAGATATAAAAGCGGCAGCTGAACAGCTTTGCGATGCTGTACGCATGACATTTTAATGAGGAAATAATATGAAATACTACGATATAGGACTTAATCTGTTCTGTAAGCAATTCAGAGAGCCTGAGAAAATTATAAATGACGCAGCTACTGAGCAAGTTGCTTGTATTCTTACTGGTTCAGATATGAAAAGCAGTGAATCCGTAAACAAGTTTGTAAAGACACATGATTGTTATGGTACTTGCGGTATTCACCCACACAGTGCTGACAGTGCAAAGTCTGAGGATTTTCAGCGTATTCGTGAAATTGTATCGACAAATGACAGGATCGTCGCTGTAGGCGAATGCGGACTTGATTTTGACCGTATGTTTTCTACCCGTGAAAATCAGATACGCTGCTTTGAGCATCATATCAAAATTGCAGAAGAATACAATAAACCGCTCTTTTTACACGAAAGAGAAGCAGCTGATGATTTTATACAGCGCTTCAAAAAGCATGGTGATATCTGTAAAAGATCTGTTGTTCACTGTTTCACAGGTGATAAGGATACTCTGAAAAGATATCTTGATATGGGATTTTATATTGGTATCACAGGCTGGATATGCGATGAAAGGCGAGGCAGCGCACTTCGTGAAGCTGTAAGACTTATTCCCCTCGACAAAATAATGGCTGAAACAGATGCACCATATCTTACTCCTCGTAATATCAAAGGACTTGATCGTACAAATGTACCTCAGAATATCAAGTATGTTGTAGCAGAACTATCACGTAATATGCGCGTCAGTGAAGAAGAGCTTACGGAAGCTCTCAAAGAAAATACAAAAAGATTTTTCGGTATATAAAAAATGCACGGTAAAATAACCGTGCATTTTTTGCTTATTTGCAGCAGATGCCGAATAATTCGCAGAGCATCTTGAAGATATTGTTGCAGCACATAATGTTTCCCTCCTGTAGATATTGTCCCTTTCGGGATAATTTAATTATATCAGAGAGAGATAGTTAAATCAATATTAAAACAATAGCATCAATTTTTACATATTATGTCAGTTAAGGATATAGACGCTTATAGCAAGACACGAAGCAAAAATAAGCCATATGATATACGGAACATTAAGCCATGCAGCTGTATTATTAATTCTTTTAAAGGAAATGACCATTAATACAACAAGTACAAGTAGCAATACTGCCACAACGGCAGCAGCCTCAAACAATCTGAAACGGAAGAAAATTATGCTCCATGAGAAATTAACAGCAAGTTGCAGGAAATAAAGCTTTAGTGCAGTTGTTTTTCGTATTTCGCCGGTGTTATTGCTCCATATCATGTAAGCTGATATTCCCATAAGCGCATAAAGTATAGCCCATACAACAGGAAAAAGCCAAGAAGGCGGAAGCAGGGGAGGACGAATAAATTCTTCGTAAAATGATTTGTAATTACCTGATAACAGAGCAGATAATGCTCCGACAAGTTCTGCTGTCACAATAAAGATAAGCAGATCCGTAATTTTGATTTTTTTCATAGCAATACCTCTTTTGATTGATAGTATATACTATGTCGGATCTGCTCATATTATACTTATTTCAGTGGGATAACACTATTGAATACAGCATGAAATTTTATGGGAATATGCTTATCAATGTGGCATTTTCCAAAAAACCATTCTCTGTATTTACAGGTCTTGATAATATCTTCAAAGAATGCGTGAACTTCAAGCCGTTCAAATACATCGACTCCAAGGCATTCTTTTAATGATGCAGGCGGTTCATGAGTAATTATGTAATCAAATTTATAACCGTTTTC
>CAMYYQ010000199.1 GCA_947303535.1 uncultured Ruminococcus sp. | reverse complement strand
GCCGTAATAGATGATGTTGTCCTTGCGCTGAAGGGGATGTCCCTTATACGCCAATACCTTTGCCAATACCAGCACCTCCAATAATGTAATCAAAATGTAACACAATGAAGACGAAATGTCAATATCCGCCAGAGGGAATTTCTTCTCCTCACCGCTTTCGAGAGCCACGGTAACGCCCTCTTTATCAGCGCCCACAAGCTGAGCGACAATTTCCTTTTCCCCGTCAACGGCTCTTATAAAGCGTATCTTTACTTCATCGCCGCGACACACCTCAAAGTGTTCCTCTTTTACAAGCTCACGCTCCAGACCTGCCGAACCGACTTCCAGCATATAGCTCTGAGCAATGGGGTCTTTCTCATCGAGGATATCGCTTATAGGAGCATTTGCACGTTCACAGTCCGCAATGGTTATTCCCTCGTCCTGATCTATAAAGACTCTCAGGTACCACATCGCGCCTTCTTTTTCGTAGCAAACGTCCCAGAGGTAGTAGCCAAGCTCATCTGTGATAGGCTTGATAAGATCGTATACCTTTTGTTCCGTACCGCCGAATTTTTTGAATTTCATAGGCAGTTTTTCCCGATATATCGGTTATCTCCTTTCATAGTTTCGATATAAATACTAAAGACCGGAAGGTTTCCGGTCTTTGGGTTTACTATCATCATAAAGTATTATACCACGGTTTTTCGCAAAAATCAAGTGTTTTTCGGAATTTTTTTCAAAAAAACTTCTTATTATATAAGAGAAAACGAAAAAGCTCCTCTCATCATGCCTGCGGCGGCACTGAGAGGAGCTTTGTTTTTTATTATAAATCCCGTTTTTGTCCCTATATCTATTATAAAAGTTTTTACCCTACATTATTATCTGCTCAGTAATCTTTTAGCTGTAGCTGCGTTCATATCAGTAGTTCTGGTCAGGAGATCCTGTGCTTTTGATTTTGTAACTAATGTCTCCTGCTTTGTTGACATATCAATTACACTTACTCGACCTGCACTTCTAATTCCTGAGATACTTATAGTTTCGATCTTTTCTGCAATTACAGCTGTAACAGCCTTATTTTTAACGAATTCATCGATACCTCTATGGAATTTATCACCCAAAGATACGCTTGCACATGGATCTATCCACTCGTCCGGGACCCAAACTAAAACCCAATGACCATTTATCCAAATGATCTCCCAATGTCCGCTGCGTGCGATCACGTGAGATATTTCAAACTTGTTGCTCAATTGACCTCTAACATATTCGCCCCTATAAATCGGTAATTCTTCAGTCTTCTTAATGCCGCCCTTTGCAAATGTGAGTTCAGATGCTTTCTTATATTCCTTAGCATCAAAATTGATCTCTATCGCTTCGCGCTTTACTCCCTCTAAATTGCCTGCACTTGCTGACATTGCGCTTACTATTGGAACTGCGCACATTGCTGCTGCTAAAATAGCTGTTATTGACTTTTTAATAGTGTTTTTCATAATACTCTCTCCTTAATATAAATATAGTAATGTTCGGGATAATTGCCTGCTTCAGATTTCGTTTCAGGTGTTGCGCAACCCTATGCTTTTATTATACTCAGATTTTTTATTTTGCATAGGTGAAATATGTCATTTGATGAGTGACATATGTCACTTCATGAATGACATATGTAACAGCGAACGGGCAAAATGGTCGGGCAACCTCATTTTAAGCTCGATATCACGTGCAGGCGTTGTCTCGAACCTGTATCGCGGTATGACATAAAATACAGGCGGCTTAATCAACCGCCTGCACCCTCTTTTATTCCTTTTTAATCCCAGCTGTCAACTGTAAGCCCCAGCTGCGGACAAGATATCGAGCCCGACTCATGTATCTTAAAATCAAATTTATAGCTTTCATCAGGCTTTTCATTCAAGAAATGCTCTATATCGCTGCTGTAATATAAATCATAGCTGAATTTAAACTCGCCCTTATATCCGCCGACATCTATTGCCATAAGCGAATCAGGGCATATTATATCTCCCATGTTTTCGCTGTAAAAGCTGTATTTCATTCTTTCGCAAGCTATTATGTCGTCTTTGTTCCTGTCGCCGACATAATCGGAAGCGACCAGAATAGTCGGAAACGCATCATAACTATTCTTTATAACATAGATCTCGAGCTTTACATCACCGTACCGCTCCGAAAAACGATTATACCCCTTTATCTCATCGCCAAATTTATATCCTGCGAACAGCGAATCCTCAAGGATCTCATCTCTGTAATAATACACTGACGGATATACTGCCATTTCTTTCCTCAGCCTATCTATTTTTACATTGTAAACTGATATAATTCCAAACCATGCAAGTATCAAACTGATGACAGCGCTCAGAAGTGATATCACCGTAAACTTAACCGGAGACATCATAGGTTTTATATCGGCTTCCCTGCCCTCCGCAAGACGTTTTTTTATCTTACGTTTGTACGATGCTTTATATACAGCATATGATGTGATCGTTACCACAAGCACAATGGCTATCGGTATAATGATACTTAAAATATTTATTCCCTCGCTCATGTTCACCCCTCCTTAAATTCCCAGAAATTCCTTGAATATGTAGTAATACGTCCTTGTAACGTCCACCTTTGCGCCGTTCTTCATAGTCAGCATGAACTTCTGCGACAGTGCAGGACGTATGGACTTTATGTGCGACATTGCTACTATGACCGAGTTGCTCACACGTATGAACTCTTTCGGATCAAGTATCTCCTCAAGGCGGCGCAAAGGCTCAGAAAGCCTATATTCCTCTGTGCCGCAATATGCTACTATATCATGTGCAAAGCTCTCTATGTGAGAGATATCCTTAGTTTCGAGCCTGTATATCTCCTCGCCGCGCCTTGCGATAAGGTGCGATACCGTGACGTTGCTCTCCGAGAGTATAAGCTCAGCGGTGTCGTCGATATCTATGCCCCTTTTTATCAATTCAGCCGCTATTGTATCGTAGTGTTCGTCGCTTACTAACAATTTTATCTTCATTTGCTCACATCGCCTCCCTGTATCATTGATAAGCTTATCTGTCTATATTATAAATTGAGAAGGAAGGAAAATCAATACCTTACGCATACCTTTCGCTTTCGAGAGCATATCTTGCATTTGCACCAACATAACAGGCATACATAAACATAAAGTATAAGTCTGGCAGAAAAGTGATATAACATTTAGAGTAATTATAGTGAGATATTACAAAATGTAGTAAAAACTTGTCGTTTTTTGCTGTTGTTAACGATATGTTCATTTTTACCCCCTTGTCAAAGCTCACGTTTAATGGTATAATTAGAGTGATATTTTCTGCCCGAGGAAAGCACTGTCCAACGGCAGCTGAGAAGGAGAATGTATTATGCAGTACGGACATTTCGATCTTGAAAACAAAGAATATGTCATCACTAACCCCGCCACACCCGCACCCTGGGCAAACTATCTCGGTGATCCCGAATACGGTGCTATGATATCCAACAACGCAGCAGGCTACAGCTTCGTAAAATCAGGTGCAAACGGAAGACTTTCACGTTTCCGCTTCAACTCTGAAATGGCTCTTCCCGGTCGTTACATTTATATAAGAGATAACGATACCGCTGATTACTGGTCAGCTTCATGGCAGCCTGTAGGCAAGCCCCTTGACAAGTATAAGAGCGAGTGCCGCCACGGTACAGCTTATACAGTTATTTCTGCTGAGTACGCAGATATCAAGTCCGAGACTACATACTATGTTCCTTACGGAAAGACATACGAAGTATGGAGAGCTAAGGTAACAAACAACTCCTCAAAGGAGAGAAAGCTCTCTGTATTCGGTTTTATAGAGTTCACAAACGAGCCTAACTATGAGCAGGATCAGGTAAACCTCCAGTACACACTGTTCATCACTCGCACAAGCTTTGAGGGCGGCAACCGTATTCTCCAGCACATGAACGAGAATACAGGATTCGATGAGAACGGCTACAACGGTCAGGAGCGCTTCTTCGGCATGGTAGGTCAGCCTGTTACAGGCTGCTGCGGTAGCTTCAGCGACTTCATCGGACCTTACAGAACT
>CAMYYQ010000198.1 GCA_947303535.1 uncultured Ruminococcus sp. | reverse complement strand
AAAGTGTGGTATGATATAAAAGCATTTGAAATCCGTTTGGGTATCTTTATGCCTGAATGAGGGTTAATGCCGAAAGACATTAAATCGGATAGTCCGCTGCCTGACGCTCATTTATGAGCCTGTGTACTATGTACGCCTATTTATTATATTATTCCTGCATACGCCGAATGCTGAACGGTCAACGCGGGACAGGTAAGAATGTTCGGAAATTTTAGGAGGAAAATAAAATGGATGCACTCAAGTTAATCAGCGAATCAAGCATGAAGGAAAATGTTCCGCAGTTCAACGTAGGTGATACCGTTAAGGTTCACGTTCAGATCAAGGAAGGCGATAAGAGCCGTATCCAGATCTTCGAGGGTACTGTAATTGCAAAGAAGCACGGTGGAATCAGCGAAACTTTCACTGTTAGACGTGTAGCACACGGCTGCGGTATTGAAAGAGTATTCCCGCTTCACTCTCCTGTTGTTGACAAGGTAGAGGTTGTAAGAAACGGTAAAGTTCGCAGAGCTAAGGTTAAGGAACAGATCCGCTAACAGGTTGCAGACTGAGTTCAGCCGACTCGTTTCGGCTGACTCATCTTCTTTCCTTGAGGGACTTAAAGTCCCTTTTTTGCTACATATTTATATTTTTATAGTCTGGAGGCAGCATTATGGCTGATGAAATAAAGAACGTATTACAGAATGGCGAAACAGAAAACGATATAGAAGAAACTGCCGTGGAAGCTGTTGAAGCTGTCAAAGAGACAGTGACGGAAACAGTTGAGGAAGCAGCCGAAGAGACTGAAGAGCTCATAGAAGATGCTGTTGATGATGAAGATGACAGCGATGACGTCGAAGAAGATGATGACGCCGAAGAGGAAGACGATGACGATAACGAAGAAGATACAGAAGAGTCTGCCAAAAAGGAAAGCAAGCTCGTTGATGATATCCTCGAGATACTTGAATCTACACTTCTCACTGTATTCGTCATTGTTATGATTTTCACATATCTGCTTCATCCGGTAGTCGTTGACGGCAATTCCATGAACGATACTTTATTTAACGGAAACAGAATATTCATGACAACTGTTTATACAGGTCCTCACTACGGTGATATCCTGGTAATAGATAACAATAAATCTTATCTCCTTGATGAGAACAATAATGTTAAGGAGCGTGATATCTCACAGTCATTCCTTAATGAATGTCTTATCAAGAGAGTTGTTGCAGAACCTGGTCAGACCCTTATGATAGATCCTGAAAATGAACAGGTAATAGTTGACGGACAGGTACTTGATGAGCCTTATATAAAGGATACGGTTATCGACGCAGGCGATGCGTTTAATTTCCCGATAACTATCCCTGAGGGATACTATTTTGTAATGGGTGATAACAGACGTGCTTCTTCCGACAGCCGTGTTGCTGACGTAGGTCTTATCAAAAAGGATCAGATCTATGGCAAGGCAGTTTTAAGATATTCTCCTATCAAGGATTTCAAGTTACTTCTTTTCTAAATGAAAGCAAATAAAGCAGGCTCGGGATTACTGAGCAAAGCGTTAGATTTCCTTGAAACTCTGCTTGTAACGTTTTTTGTTATAGTTATGATATTTACATACTGTTTCAGAGTATATATCGTAAAGGGCGAGTCTATGGAGGAAACTCTTATTCAGGGCGATACGGTTATAGTAGAGACACTGCCGTTTTTTACATATTCACGCGGCGATATAATAGTAGCAGATATCGACAGAGCGCATCTTCTTGATGACAGCGGTGAAGTGTATGAAAAAGCAGTTTCGTGCAAAAACATAGTCAAGCGAGTAATAGCTTCCGAGGGGCAGAGCGTTGATATCGACTTTGACAGAGGTAAGGTATTCGTTGACGGAAAAGAACTGACAGAGGAATATACGAGCGGACTGACTCATTCTGATGAGGGAGCATTCACAGGAAAATATCCTGTTACCGTTCCAAAGGGCTATCTCTTTGTAATGGGCGATAACAGACGAAATTCCCTTGACAGCCGTTCATACGATATAGGTCTTGTATCTGTGGATAGTGTGATCGGAAAGGTGATGTTCCGTGCCGCACCTGCAAAAAAGATAGGCATAGTAAAATAAAAGTAGATGTTTACAGGAGGCTTTTGTGGATAACAGCGATATGAAGCAGATCCAGTGGTTTCCGGGACATATGGCTAAGACAAGACGTCTCATAGCAGCTAATCTTTCACTTGTTGATGCTGTTGTTGAGATAGTTGATGCGCGAGCTCCTCTGAGCAGCCGCAATCCTGAAATGGATCATATGACCAAGAACAAACCAAGACTTGTACTGCTTAACAAAAGTGATCTTGCTGATGAACGTACCACTCAGCAGTGGATAAATTATTTCAGACAAAACGGAAGTGAAGCTCTTGCAGTTGACTGCAAATCAGGCAAAGGGCTGAAAGCTATACTTCCTGCAATAAAGAATACCGTGCTCAAAGAGCTTATGGAAAAAAGAGCTAAAAACGGTATGACGGGAGCTGCGATCAGACTTATGATCGTGGGTATCCCTAATGTGGGCAAATCCTCACTTATCAATAAACTGGCAGGTTCAAAACGTGCTAAGGTCGAGGACAGACCAGGTGTTACACGCACAAAACAGTGGGTGAAGCTTGATAATAATACCGAGCTTCTTGATATGCCAGGTGTTTTATGGCCTAAGTTTGAAGATCAGGATGTTGCAGTGAGACTTGCTTTTACAGGAGCAATAAGCGACGATATTCTTGATATAGAAACACTTGCAATGAAGCTTCTTGCTTATCTTGCCGAGAATTATCCGGATTCATTGAAGGAAAGATACAAGATCGAGCTTTCTGATGAAGATACAGGACTTGTGCTCCTTGAAAAAGTCGGCAAAAAGCGCGGTATGATGATATCGGGCGGAGAGATCAATACCGAGCGTGCAGCTATAACTGTTATTGATGAGTTCAGAAGCGGCAAGCTTGGCAGGATAACTCTTGAAGCTCCGCAGAAAAAGGAGCTGTAATGGCAAGAGTTGTTTTACATAAGGAATTATTTGATTATGATACCGAGCTTCGCAGGGAATATCCTGTGATATGCGGTGTCGATGAAGCTGGCAGAGGGCCTCTTGCAGGCGATGTTTATGCGGCAGCTGTGATTCTCAATGACAGTGTGCTGATAAACTATCTTAATGACAGTAAAAAGATATCCGAAAAACGCCGTGAACTTCTGTATGACGAGGTCATCGAAAAGGCAGATGCTTACTGCGTTGCAACAGCCAGTGTTGAGGAGATAGACGAGCTCAATATTTTACAGGCTACGATGCTTGCAATGAAAAGAGCTGTCAGCGGATTGGGAGTAAGTCCCGACCTTGCGCTTATTGACGGCAATCGTCTTCCCGAGCTCGAATGTGAGAGCAGATATGTGATACACGGTGATGCTGTTTCAGCTTCCATAGCGGCAGCTTCCATACTTGCAAAAGTATCAAGAGACCGTTATATGCGCGAGCTTGACAGCAGGTATCCTCAGTATTGTTTTTCACAGCATAAGGGATACGGTACTAAGCTGCATTACGAAAAGCTTGAAGAATTCGGTATTTCTGATGTACACAGGAAAACATTCCTGAAAAAGCTTTATGACGAAAAGTGAAATAGGTAAACTCGGTGAGGAAAGCGTCTGTGCTTACCTCAAAGACCGTGGATATAACATTGCCGCTCGGAATTACCGTATAAAAGGCGGCGAGATAGATATAATTGCCGAGGACGGCCTTTATATAGCGTTTGTTGAAGTAAAGTCACGTAAGCCAGATAGTTTGGTCAATGGCTTTGAGGCTGTCAACAAGCGCAAACGTGGGCTGATAATCAAAACAGCCGCTGATTATTGCTGTAAGCACCCGAATTTCCTACAGCCAAGATTTGATGTCGCACAAGTCATCATCGAGGACGGAAAAGTGCTCAGCATTGATTATATAACCAATGCCTATGATACCACAGGCTACAATTTCATATTTTAAAGGGTGATAATATGTTCTATAACAGCACAAGAAACAGCGACGTCAAGGTCAAGAGTGCGGAAG
>CAMYYQ010000197.1 GCA_947303535.1 uncultured Ruminococcus sp. | reverse complement strand
AGCCCACTACGAAAAGGACTGGGGAATACACGTCCAGAGCATAACCCCCATGAACGAGCCCTACACCGACTACTGGGGAGCCTACAGCAACAAGCAGGAGGGCTGCCATTTCGATCAGGGCAGCTCCATGGACAAGATATATCAGGAGCTTTCAAAGTCCCTGAAAAAGCGCGGTATCAATGATATCATCATAAGCGCCAACGACGAGTCGGTCATCGACACCCAGATCACCTCATGGAACAAGATGTCCGCTGAAACAAAGGCGCTCATCGGCCGTATCGACACCCATACCTACGGCGGAAGCAAGCGCGGCGAGCTTAAAGACACTGCCATAAAGGCAGGCCGCAACCTCTGGATGAGCGAGGTGGACGGCGGCTCCACAGCAGGCACCGATGCAGGCGAAATGGGCGCAGGCCTCTGGCTTGCTGACCGCATAACCCTTGACCTCAACGAGCTGAACTCCTCCGCCTGGATATTATGGCAGGTCATCGACAACCATATCTCCTCAGTGGGAATGAACGGCAACAAGGACAAGGGCATGGTAAATACTCAGGGCGGCTACTGGGGACTTGCTGTTGCAGACCATGACAACAACAATATTATCCTCACAAAGAAATACTACTCTATGGGACAGTTCTCACGCTATATCCGTCCGGGCATGACAATGCTGAAATCCAGCAATAACTGCGTCACAGCCTTTGACAAGAAGAACAACAAACTTGTCATCGTTGCCACAAATGACGGTTCATCAGACAAGCAGATAGTTTTCGATCTCTCGGGCTTCGATACAGTCGGCACTAAAGCTCAGCCTATACGTACAAGCAATTCAGAGTCATGGAAGTCACTGGATACTATCGACCTCAAGGGCAATGCTCTTGAAGTTACTCTCGCAAAGCAGTCCGTAACTACCTATATCATCGAGGGAGTCAAAGGCGGTGCGGCTCTTACCGATCAGATAGCGATATCATCGTCCATGCTCAGCGGCTCGGACTCATGGAACAGCGACTCCTCAACAAGCTATGCAAAGGCATTTGACGGCAGTACAGCTACTTACTTTGACGGTGTCAGCGACGGCTGGGTACAGGCTGATTTAGGCGAGCTTTATGACTTAACAGCTCTGGGTTATGCTCCGAGAGGCGGCTATGAGTACCGTATGACTGACGGAAGATTTCTTGCTTCTCAGGACGGCACGAACTGGTCGGAAATATACGTTGTAAAGGACAAGCCCTCATCGGGTATGCACTACGTAACAGCACTTTCGGGCGATACCACAGCCCGTTATATACGCTATGAAGTCCCCGCGGGAGCACCTAAGAACGAGTACAACAAGGACAGCGCGTACTGCGCAAATATCGCCGAGATAGCTCTGTTCGGAGTCCCTCACGGACAAAGCTCCACACGTCCTAAATATGATAAGCTTGAACCTGTTTCGGGTACGGGCAGCAGCTCATGGAAGGACACTGCTTCCGTAACATTTGAAAAGGCTTACGACGGCAATATGAATACTTATTTCGACGGACTGGAAGGCGGATATGTACAGCTCGACCTTGGAAAGCTCTGCAATATCGGAACTATCGCATACTGTCCGAGAAGCGGCTACGAAGCACGAATGATAGGCGGATCTTTCAGTGTTTCCACTGACGGAACGAACTGGAAGAAGGTATACACCATTGAAAACAAGCCTACATTCAAGATGAATTATACCGACGAATTTGAAAATCTTTCCGCAAGGTATGTCCGTTACGAAGTTCCCACAGGCGAACCCACAAGTCCGCTTAACAATGACGATGTGTACCTTTGCAACGTTGCGGAGATAGCAGTTTACGGCTTGACCAGTACCGTGGTCAGAGGCGATGTGAACAACGACAGTATTGTAAATGTATCAGACCTTGTAAAGCTGCAAAAATTCCTCCTCGGAGCTGAAAAGGAAATAACTGCCGACAACGCGGACATAAATCACGATTATACAGTAGATGTATTTGACCTTGTTTTACTCCGCAAGCTCCTCATAAGTCAATAAGCATAAAAAAGGCACTCGACTGAGTGCCTTTGCTTGTTTAACAAATGGGCTGACCCCATTTGAGTGAGTAGAGAGTAGTGAGTAGTAAGTAGAATGATCGTGTTCGCTGCGCTCACATTATTTAGATTATGTCGACGCAGGCGACACCACAACTCTCAATTCTCAACTCTTAACTCACGGGCGGATAATATCCGCCCCTACAGGCTAACGGCTAAGGGCTAACGGCTAACGGCTTCATAAGCGACTATCCATATTATCAGGTAATGGAGCGGATAGAAGCCGTAGAAGAACCATTTCGCCAGTATCGGGTGTTTGCCCTTTTTTCCGTTATAGAATACAGTCATGCACAGATAAGCCAGTATGAACATGAGCATCATTACTGCTATCTGTATTATAAGTCTGTCCGTAGGTACTTCGCCGAGGCTGAACAGATTAGGCAGAAAATGCAGACACATAAGACTCATATATGCTATGCACCTTGCCTTTGGCTTATGGCGGAAGATGTGCAGGAACAGTATGAACAGCACTCCGAAAGCCATCCAGTCGGACCGTATCAGCAATGTCATACCGTCACAGAGTATCACCAGCAGTATCCTCTGCCAGAGCTTGTATCTGCTCTCCCAAGCCATAATAGCAAGGAGTCCGAAAAACAACGTAAATATAACATTGGTATGCCACCAGCCGCTGAACTTATGGCAGCACAGCAAGTCAAAGGGCTGAGTTATACAGGCGAATATCAGCAGTCTTTTCGCGTACTTTTTCCTGTCGTGAGTGTACTTGTAGCCGTCTGCGATAAAAAAGAACATTACAGGCGGACAGAACAGCGAAGTGTATATTATTATGTACTGCCACATGGGAAGTGTATAATACGCTTTGACATCACCGTACTTATACTGCACAGCCCAGCCGATAAGATGTCCCCAGAACATGATGAATATAGCAAGGCATTTCATCATGTCACGGTTGAATATTTTGTATTTGGGTTTTGTATTTTCTGTCATATAATAATTCCTTTATTTATTTTTCCGAATAGTCCGAGAATGTTACCTTGTAATCGTAATTTATACCGTCATATACCGTATACATTGAAAAAACTTCGGAACACCTGTCAAATCTTGTAGTACACTCATTTCCGTTATAAGTCCAGACTATACCGTCAGTACTTACTGACTTTATTTCAGCAATGACATCATAGGGATTTTTGTCACGCTGCTCCGTTACCCAGTGACCGTCATTTGTCTCGTAGAATATATCTCCCGATCTTATCGTAAAGGATTCATCGAACTCGCCTTCACCGAGGGAATGTCCGTCCTCTCCCCAGCCGCTATAGTGGGAGTATACTGCCATTTTACAGCTTGGGTCCACTTTTTCATCAGGTCCATTTTTGCCGCAGCCTGACGAAAATACAGTCAGAACTGCCGCAAGGATAACGGATATTGTTTGCTTTTTATGCATCTTATCATACCTTTACATTTGGATTTGTGTACTGCCCGTGCTTTTTTGTTGCACCTTTCCAGAACTGTATGGCAAACTGAGGACAGTGGTGCAGACAGCGGAAGCACAGCGCGCATCTGTCCCTTACCCAGACAGGCTTGCCGTCACGCATTTTTATAGCGTTTACGGGACATTTCTTCGCACACAGTCCGCAGCCGTTGCAGTTGTCGTCAACGGTAAGATTTTTCGTGCTTCTCACCTTTGAGAATACCATGTCGGTCAGCGGATAAAAAGCATAGGGAGTCCTCAGTCTTGTGAAATTGCCCTTCTTTTTGTGAAGTATCATAGCGATAGTCCTGTCGATATTGACCTCAGCCTTTTCATTCTGCTTTGCAACCTTTTCGGGATCGGAAAGGTCAAAGGTAACAGTCCAGTTATCGGGCATTTTGATATTGTAAGCCGCACTGAGCCTTATGCCCTTTTCTCTCAGTATATGACGTGTCTCCTCCGCACTGCAGCCGGGAGTAGTACCATAGGTGGAAGCCACGAAGATATAGTGGTTTCCTCTTCTGCGGAGCTTCAGATTTCTCAGGAAAGCCCTTACAGGTATGGGCAGCGCCCACCAGTGAGTAGGA
>CAMYYQ010000196.1 GCA_947303535.1 uncultured Ruminococcus sp. | reverse complement strand
ATATGGCATAGGGGGTATATCTGTCAATGAAAAAATTCTTAAAGTCTATTCCGTTTGTTCTGATGCTTTTATGTCTTGTCGTCATACCGCTGGGGACTCGTGCGGATTTTGGCGATTTCGCAGGAGATTCGGATTACGATAGCGGCTGGGACAGTGACAGTTGGGACAGCGATTACGACAGCGACTGGGACAACGACAGCTACGACTGGGACGATGATGATGACTATCACAGCTCGGGCGGCGGCGGTTTTAATGGTTTTTCATTGGCTGTTGGAGCAATAGCTGTATTTACTGTCATGGGAATGTCCTCTGCCAGCAAGAAAAAGAAAAACGAACATCATACATATACTCTCAAGCCTGAGAATGATCTGCGCAGCATTTATGAGTATCTGGATGTTGATCCTGATTTCGTAATATCCGATTTCATTGAAAAGGTATCAAATCTCTATGTACGCTTCCAGAATGAGTGGCAGAATAAGAACATAGAGCCTCTCAGACCTTACATGACAAGTGCTATGTTCGCTCAGATGGACAGACAGCTTGACAAGTACCGTCAGAACAATCAGACCAACCATGTTGAGCGCATAGCTGTGCTTAATACTGAGATACTCGGCTGGAGACAGGAGGGCGGTCTTGATGAGATCGTTATCCAGCTCGATACACGTATCGTGGATTACGTTACCGATGACAATACAGGTGCTATTGTCCGCGGCGACAATACACATGAGAAGTTCATGACATACGAATGGACTCTCGTCCGCACAACAGGCGTGACAACATCAAAGTCTACAGGCACGACCTCACAGACCTGTCCGTACTGCGGTGCTCATATCGACATAAATCAGAACACAGTCTGCGAATACTGCGGCTCTGTTCTTACAACAGATACATTTGACTGGGCTGTAAGCAATATCAAGGGCATCTCACAGCACACTCGTAAATAAAGCTTTTATATTAATCGGGGGGATAATATGAAAAGGCTGAAAATACTTATATTGCTGATGCTCTCATCATTCTGTCTGCTTACGATGCCTGTTGAGGCAAAGGCTCTTGACTTCGGAAATTTCGCAGGTGATGAAGATTTCAGCTATGACAGCAACTGGCAGGTGGAGGAAGATACTACCGCATCTTCGAGTGGTATGACCGTTCAGAACTGTCCGCACTGCGGTGCTCATTTAAATATCAATCAGACTGCTGAATGTCCTTACTGCGGCTGCATAATAACAACAGATACTTTTGATTGGGCTATAAGCAATATAACAGCCCTTTCACAGCAGAAAAAGTAGACCATACGGCTTGTGGGAAATGAACGGATATTTACTGATATGCGATGATTCTCAGAGTCTCGGAAAGCTGCTTTCACGCAGATTTATGAACATGGGTATCCCGTCGGAATGCTGCAAAAGCTCAATATCAAGCATTAAAAGCAGCCTGTCTGACGGAAACATATGCGGTATCATCTTGTTCGCTTTCCGACCTGACAATGATCTGCTGCAATTCATAAGTCAGCTCTCTGATAGCGGTATATCGGTATTTGCAGGACTTTACGCCGCATCTGCTTCTGTGCATGAAAGATTTCGCAAGGCAGGTGCTGTAAGGTGCTTTACAATGCCGTATTCCGTAAGCAGCCTGTGCCGCACGGTCATACGATATACAGAGTGCGATGAAAAACTGATCTCGCACCTTGCGCTTCTTCTCGAAGAATTGGGCTTTCCGCGCAGACTGAGTGGCTTTTATTACCTTGCCAAGGCTGCGGAAATAACCATAAATGCTCCCGAAAGGCTCTGGGGCGGTATGAACGGCATATACGAAGAAATAGCTCAGACCTATTCTACAAAAGCCTCTCTCGTGGAAAGAGCTATGCGAAATCTCGCCGATCACGCCTTTAAAAGCGGTGCTTCGGCACGGCTGACCGAACACAGACTTGCTGAAAAGCCCACAAATACCGAGCTAATATGCGCACTGTGCGATATGTTCAGCCGTTTATGAAGAAAATATGCTATTTTCACAAAATATACATCTTACTCAGTTCAAATATTCAAAAAATGGTAATTTTTGATTGACATTTTCACCGATCTGAGTTATAATTAACTTAATATAATGTTTAATACGGAAGGAAGGTATTAACCAAATGGCTAACGAAAAAAATCCAAAAGTCCTTATAGTTGACGATGACAAGAACATCTGTGATCTTCTCAGACTTTATCTTGAAAAAGACGGCTACAGTGTCCTTCTTTGTCACGACGGCGACGATGCTGTTGTTAAATTCAAGGCTCTCAGCCCCGATATGGTGCTGCTGGATATAATGCTTCCCGGAAAGGACGGCTGGCAGGTATGCCGTGAGATCAGAAAGATCTCCAACGTCCCGATCATTATGATAACTGCTAAGGGTGAGACTATCGACAAGGTCATCGGTCTCGAACTTGGTGCTGACGATTACATCGTAAAGCCATTTGACGCTAAGGAAGTCATCGCCCGTATCAACGCTGTAACACGCCGTGTTGGAACAGGTATGGCTGAGCCTGAGTCAAAGGAAGTGCATTACGACAAGCTTTCTGTAAATATGGACAGCTATGAGCTTAAAGTAAACGGAAAGAATATAGATACTCCTCCAAAGGAGCTCGAACTTCTCTATTACCTTGCTTCCAACCCGAACAGAGTTTATACCCGTGACCAGCTTCTTGACGAAGTATGGGGCTTTGAATACTACGGCGACTCACGTACCATTGACGTTCATATCAAGCGTCTGCGTGAAAAGCTTGAGGGCATTTCCGATAAGTGGACTCTCAAGACTGTATGGGGCGTAGGCTATAAGTTTGAAGCTGACGAAGAGGAATAAGTCCTTATTGTATCAAACCGCAAGAGTCTGATATTTTACGATACGCATGGAGTGAGCGTATTTACGAGGAATCAAGATAATTTCAAAACATCAAGGGGACCGACCGTCCCCTTATTTTGTATAGAGGTGATCCTGCTTGAAAACCAAAAAAAGCTCATATGACAAGCTTTTTATATTTCTGATCTTTATAGTTCTGTCAGTAAATATCGTTATCGGCGTTATCATTATAACTATAAGCTCCTCTATCTATAAATCATCAAAGCTTGACGAGCTTCAGTCGATAGGAGACCTGTTTATAAGCTGTATGCAGGATAATTATTCCGAAACGCGCGATACACGCTCAGAACTTACAAAAACTCTCCACAAGAAATTTTCAAGCAAATACCACCTGATGATATACATCTATGATGATAACGGCAACTGCGTCCTCTCAGATGCAGACTATAAAGAAACGCCAAAAAAGGTATTAAAAAACAGCGAAAAGATATCCGCTGCGGAAATGGAAAGTCTCGATGCCAACGACTATCTTGACCTCGAAACAAAGAATATCTCGGCAAATGAACCGTATATGCTGTACGGAAGCAGTTTCTTCCTGAAAGGTAAAAACGATATCGTACCAATGCATATGTATGCAAAGATATACAGCAAATCAGACGGTATCAACTCATTTGCTCTGAAAATAGCTTTATTCTACACACTCATATGCGCTCTCAGCGTAGCAGTACAACTGCTGCTCATAAAGAGAAGATTAAACAAGCTTGATGAATACGAAAGAATATTTGCAAGAATATCCGAACAGTACGCAAGACGTGACTTCTCGGAGACTATCCCTACAAATGTACCGTATACATCGTCAGAGATCGCAGATTACGTCAATGCAGTTGCTGCTGACGTTGCAAAGAGCGAAGAGACAAGTAAGACCTTCATTGCAAACGTGTCACATGAGTTAAGAACTCCTATCACTACCATAGGCGGATTTGTTGACGGTATCCTTGACGGTACTATAACCAAGGGCAGACAGAATGAGTATCTTGTTCTTGTTTCAAAGGAGATAAAACGTCTCCGAATACTCATCTCGTCAATGCTCAATATGTCAAGATTTGAGACAGGTACTCTCAGACCTAATTTCCGCGACGTAAACCTTACAGAGATAGTCATACAGACTGTTCTTATGTTCGAGAAAAAGATCGAGGACAAAAACCTTGAAGTTGAAGGTCTCGGAAGCGACAGAATGACCTGCGAAGTCGATGCAGACCTCTTACAGCAGG
>CAMYYQ010000195.1 GCA_947303535.1 uncultured Ruminococcus sp. | reverse complement strand
ATGCAGTCAGTAACTGCACGCTTATGCGTTCATATCATCAACGAATACGTTGACCTTGTGTACATCTATACCCGCAGTTTCTTCAACTGCGAAGCTGACTTTATGAGTGATGCTCTTTACAGCGGCATTGATATTCGTGCCGTAGGTCACTTTGATATGGAGATCTATGATAAGTCCGCCGTCCTTGTCGGTGCGGAGCAGTATACCCTTGTTCTTCCTGAACGCCTTGCCTGCTGTGAGTGCGGATACTGCCGAACGGAACGTAGTCACGCTGCATACGTCAGCAACTCCAAAACAGTCAACAACTGCGTGTTTTACGATCTCGATGAGATAATTTTCAGAAATAGTGATCTTTCCGATATGATTTTCAAAGCCTACCATGGATCATCACTCCTTTTGTTAAAATGCATATGCGATCCTGAATATGACCGCTATCCTATTGATTATAACACACTTTTTTGATTTTTACAATACCTATAAAAAATAATTTAGGAAAAATACTTATCATATTAAAAAAATATAATATTTGTATTGATTATAGGCGAGTTTTGTGGTATTATAATAAAGATGTAATGCGAATTATCGGCGGTCATTAATGTTTGCCGCCGGGCTGACAGCTACAAAAGGAGGTCTACTATGGGATTTCATTTCAGAAAAAGCTTCAAGATATTCAGTTTTTTGAAGTTCAACAAAAACAAGAAAGGCGGCAGCATATCTGTTGACGGTCCGACAATAGCGGGCAAAAAGGTAAAAGTTACCGTAAACAACAAGAAAAAGGCTACCGTAAGCCTTCAGGGAACAGGCATCTCATATGATACCGATCTCGGCGGCAAAAAGAAAACAAGCAAGAAGTAATGGGAGAAATATGAAGAAACTACTCTTTATCGGCGATGTCGTCGGAAAAGCAGGCTGCGAATTCCTGTCGGCAAAGCTGAGCAGCATAAAGCACGACAATAATATCGACATAACTATTGTTAACGGCGAAAATTCCGCTCAGGGCAACGGTATAACCCGTTCATCTGCGGAAATGATAATAAGAGCTGGTGCGGATATCATAACTACGGGAAATCACGCTTTCCGCCGCAGGGAAGCTCTTGAACTCTTTGACGAGGAATACATGGTACGCCCTGCAAATTACCCCGAGGGCGGCTATGTCGGAAGCGGATACCGCATACTTGACATGGGCGCTTATTCGGTAGCAGTCATCAATATGATGGGTACTGCCCTTATGGAGCCGCTGGATAATCCGTTCACGAAGATAGACGAGATACTTAGTAAAATAGATACCCCGAACATATTTGTGGACTTCCATGCGGAAGCTACCTCTGAGAAAAAGGCTATGGGTCATTATCTTACCGAAAGGGTAAGCGGAGTTTTCGGCACTCACACCCATGTTCAGACTGCCGATGAATGCATATTGGGCGGACATACCGCATATATTACCGATGCAGGCATGACAGGTCCCGAACATTCCTGCCTCGGCGTAGATTTTACTTCCGTTCTGAATATGTTCAGGTTTCGTATGCCTGTACGCTTCACGGAATCTGACGACTCATGCTTTCTTTGTGGAACAATAACGGAATTTGATGAAAAAAATGGCAAATCGCACAAAACAGAAATAATAATTATAAGAGTGTCTACAAAGATTGCGAAAAGTACTTGCTTTTTTACCATTTATAGGGTATAATACAATTGTACAATAGAATAGCCTTAAGGCATATAAGACATAGTTATCGTACAAATATTTTTAACAGGAGGGTTATTTTGTAATGGAAATTCTGAAAGTATCATCACACTCATCACCTAATTCTGTTGCCGGAGCTATTGCCGGTGTTATCAGAGAACAGAAGGCTGTCGAAGTTCAGGCAGTAGGTGCGGGTGCGGCAAATCAGGCGATCAAGGCTATAGCTATAGCAAGGGGATATCTTGCACCAATTGGTATTGATCTCATTTGCATTCCTGCATTTGCTAATATCCAGATCGACGGCGAAGAGAGAACCGCTATCAAGCTTATCTGTGAGCAGAGATAATTGGTTTGGATCATCGGGCGGACTTTATGTCCGCCCTTTCTGTTTGTATTTTTGTCATTTACTATAATTCTGATCTAAGGAGCAGCTTATGCCCACTACTCTTTTCAGCGAAATCGAATACTTAAAGGGCGTCGGAAAAGCTCGCGGCGAGAAGTACCGCAAACTCGGCATAAATTCGCCCTATGAGCTTATATACCATATTCCCCGTGACTACCTTGATTTCCGCGCTCATGTGCCTGTACGTCAGGCTGTACTCGGCGACTATAACGTGCTGAAGCTGACGGTGTACAAAAAAATGCCGCCGCAGCGCATAAAAGGCGGACTTGTCATATGCAAAGCCGCTGCGACTGACGGTTTGGACGATATACTGATAGTTGTATATAACAACGTGTATTATTTTCAGGCTCTCAAAGAGGGCGAGACTTACTATATGTACGGCAAGGTGGCCGGTACGTTCATGCGCAAGGAGATAAGCTCTCCTGTTTATATCCGCGCCGATGAAAAGGTTCTCATTCAGCCTAAATATCACCTTACTCAGGGGCTTTCCGTAAATATGGTGCGCACCAATATGCGGCAGGCTCTTGATCTCATGCGCAATGAGCCTTTTGAAACTCTTTCAGACGATATTTTAAGGAAATACGACCTCTGTCCCCTTATGTGGGCGCTTGAAAATATACACTTCCCCGAAAGCGAGCTTGCTGCCGAAACAGCAAGGCGCAGACTCGCCTTTGACGAGCTTCTGAAACTACAGATAGGTATGTCTGTTATGAAGTCCCGAAGCCGCAGAAATACGGCGTTTCAAATGGACAGCAGCATTGATGTGAGCGCGTTCACGGAAGGACTCCCCTTTGAGCTTACAGATGACCAGCAAAAGGCAGTCTCGGAGATAGTCGGCGACCTTTGCAGAAATGTCCCCATGAACAGGCTTTTGCAGGGCGATGTTGGAAGCGGCAAGACCGCTGTTGCTGCCGCAGCCTGCTATTTTTCTGCACAGAACGGTGTGCAGTCCGCGCTTATGGCTCCCACGGAGATACTTGCATCGCAGCATTTCAATACTCTCAGCGGCTTCCTTGAACCTTTCGGCGTAAAAGTGTGCCTGCTGACAGGTTCAACTACCGCAAAGAAAAAAGCTGCAATACGCGAGCAGATAGCAGCAGGTGAGATCGACGTTATCGTTGGCACTCATGCCATAATACAGAAAGACGTGGAATATAAGTCACTGGGACTTGTAATCACCGACGAGCAGCACCGCTTCGGTGTGGCTCAGCGAGCAGCTCTTGCAGAAAAGGGCGATGCTCCCCACAAGCTGGTAATGTCGGCAACTCCTATCCCCCGTACTCTGGCTCTTATCATCTACGGTGACCTTGATATATCCGCCATAACTCAGCTCCCCAAAGGCAGAAAGCCCGTAAAGACCTATGCGGTCACAGGAAAGCTCCGCAGCCGCGCATTCGGCTTTGTCCGAGAGCGGCTTGACGAGGGCAGGCAGGCTTATGTGGTATGTCCTATGATAGAGGACAGCGAAAGTGAGCTTTTCGCTGTAAAGACCTACGCCGAGGAAGCTGCAAAAGGCGACCTCAAAGGCTATACCACAGCGCTTCTTCACGGAAAGATGAGAGCCGCCGAAAAGGACAAGGTAATGGAGAAATTCCGCAGCGGTGAGATACAGGTGCTTATATGCACTACCGTTGTTGAGGTAGGCGTAGATGTACCGAATGCAGCTGTTATGGTCATTGAGAATGCCGAGCGTTTCGGACTTTCACAGCTTCATCAGCTCCGCGGACGAGTTGGACGAGGAAGCTTCGAGAGCAGCTGCATACTCATTACCGACAATACCACTGAAGACTGCATAAAGCGCATGAAGATAATGTCCTCGACTACCGACGGATTTAAAATATCCGAGGAGGACTTGAAAATGCGAGGTCCCGGCGACTTCTTCGGCAATGCTCAGCACGGTCTGCCGCCGCTGAAAATAGCGGATATAGCCTGCAATATGGAGCTTATGAACCGTGCTCAGACCTGCGCAAAGGAGCTCCTTGACGATGATCCGCTGCTCGAAAAGCCACAGAACAGACCATTAAAACTCGATGTAATGCGCCTTTTCAGTAAGGAT
>CAMYYQ010000194.1 GCA_947303535.1 uncultured Ruminococcus sp. | reverse complement strand
GTCTTTGTGCGAATGATCTCTCCCGAATCATTCTTTCTATATTCGGAAATTTCAGCTAATGTATACTCAGGAAGAGTCTGCAAGCTGACAAGAAAATGCATTTTAGCATCTTCACTGTAAATAACTATGCTATCGTCAGCATTGATGTCAGCTTCATTGGTGATAGATTCATTCATGCTTTCTACTTCCCATTTGCAGGAATTTAATATATTGTATAATGCTTCTTTATCGTTATCTGTAAGATATATGTCCGTATCGTCTTTTACCTTCCAGTTGAAGAAGGCGAAATTATTTTTCGGTGCTGTTTCAACAGCAAAATCATCACCGAGTATCTCTCTTATCCTGCCTGCAAGCTCATCATAATTAATATCGTAAACCTTGATATTATCTCTTGTATGACCTTCATCTGTACATTTGTAATTGTAGTAACCTTCTAAATTACTTCCGTTATTAAACGTTTCAACGTGCATCGAATCATAAACAAGAATATTTGAATCCCTGCGCAGAGTGATATAAGCAAGTTCGTTGCCATTGAGGTATACAAAATCAAGTTTGTCCAAAGACTGGAAGTGGAACGGCATATCTTCAATAAACGGATCTCTGTCCTTTCTTTCCAGCGTCAGGCTGTTAAAGAGTTCGCCAAGCTGCTCACACTTATCCGAAGGTATTTTCCTGCCCTGAGTTACATACGCAAGATAGTCTTCGTCTGTAGTTACACTGATGTTTGTATGATCATCACTTGATACAGTTATTTCATGTGCAAAGAAATCATTGAACGGTACAGTTTCCTCAATTGCCTCTGTTGTTGGCTGCTTGGTTTCAGTGCCGAGTATTCCTTCAATAGTGGACTTGAAAAGATCATAGTCTATTTTCCACATCTTAACGGAATAATCCTCTTCTGCCGCAATAAGTCTGTCGTCCTCATCGGTATACTTACAACAGCTGTATCGCAGCAGACCTGTACCGTCTATATCATGTATTTCTATACTTCTGATCTCGTTTCCGTTTTCATAGACAAAAGACGGAGCATCATTAAGCTTATCACTTACAGCATCTTCATTGTCGATTTCCTTCAATGACCGATTGATAGCCGCTTGTAAAACACCCGCGTCGGATATCTCTTCATAGTCGTAATTATTCAGAAATCCTGCGATCTGTTCGCGCTGCTCCTGAGTTATATCCTTGCCTCTGTAAAAACTTATTATCTGTTCATCTTCTGACTCACTGTTAACATATATTGTCTTTGGCTCTGAATTATAATGGCAGAGCTGATAATCAAGCTCAGCAAAGTCACCGAATGGAGCTGTCTTTTTTGCGGTATCGGCATCTGACATAGCCGCTCCGTTGTTTCTGAACCGGTTGTATGCGTATGCACCGCCGCCTAATCCGCCAATTACAAGTGCAGCGGCGGCTGCGATACTGAGAAATCTCTGCCACTTTGGACGGCTGTATACTTCAACGCCGCTGACAGTCTGTTCTGTTGTTTTTTCTGCCACGTTTGATCTATCTTTGAATTTTCTTTCGCTCATACTGAATATCTTCTCCTTTTCCTTTTCATCGCGGGGAGGATATTCCGTTGTGAGTCTGTCTATCACGCTCTGTTCTGCATTTTCCAGAACATCGAGCTCATTTTTTTCTTTCATTACCTCACCTTCCTTCACCAATATCTGAAAGCGCTTCTCTCAGCCGCTTTAATACACGGCTCAGCCTTTTTCTTACCGCATCTGCTTTCATTCCGACCATATCAGCAATTTCGTAAGACGATCTGCCGTAATAGTACTTCTGCATGACTATAGTCGAATCAGGTTCTCCGAGGGAATTTACCGCATCGAGAACTTCATGGGCAGTCTCCGACCTTTCTGCTATCTCATCGACCCTCTCAGCAGAAGCAAGCTGTATGACTTCATCGCCGTCAACAGATACTGTGTCCGCCTTTCGCACATTAAGCCTGCGGAACATATCTATCGAACGCCTTTTGGATATAGTTGCGACATAGCCCTTTATATCACCGCTGTACTCCCTGTTTGGATCGTATTTCAAAAAAATATCCGAGAAAACATCACTGACACATTCGTCTATATCTTCTCTTGAAGCAAAGCTTCGCAGGCGGTTGAAAACTATAGTGTAAACGTAATTGTAATACTCATCAAATATCAGCCTGTGTGCTTTGTCGGGACTGCTTTTCAGTAGTTCGCGCAGTTTTTCGTCAGTCATCTGATCCCTCCCGCGTGTGTGATTTATTTAAAAGCTGCTCAAATGCATTTGTCACGCTCTGTACTATACACTCGCAGCCTTGTTTTTTACTGTGACGTGGTGAAAAAAATTTTTTGATTGTTTATATTTTATCACATAATACCGCACAAATCAACGTCAGAGCTAAAAAGCTATTGTTTTTGTACTGCAAAATGCACAAAAAAAAACTGACCGTATGTCACAGATTATAATACAACTTCAAATTGATGCGTACAAGTTGATTTTTTGCAGATTTTTAGCACAAATTATTGTATGTACAGCACAATCGTGATATAATTAGTGTAGTAACAATATTGGGTTACAGGAGGATATTAAAATGAGAATAGGTTTTATAGGTGCAGGTAAAGTCGGGTTCTCACTCGGCAGATACTTTGCCGAGAACGGACTGAATGTGTCCGGATATTACAGCCGTAATATCCAGTCACGAGTAGAAGCTTCACGCTTCACAAGAACAAAGGCATTTGACGAGCTGGCTGATCTTTTGGACAACAGCGATACCGTATTCATAACTGTTCCTGATAACGCTATAAGGGAAGTCTATGAACAGATAAGGGATATCGGCATAGCAGGTAAGCAGATATGCCATTGCAGCGGCGCTATGTCCGCGCTTGAAGCTTTTCCCGATATCGCAAGGTTCGGCGGCAGCGGATGCTCTATCCATCCACTTTTTCCTGTAAGCAGCAAATACGACTCATACAGGGAATTCCACAATGCTTTTTTCTGCTTGGAAGGCAGCGAAGCTCATGTTATGCAGTGGAAAAAGATCTTTGAGGACATGGGCAATCCTGTGAGAGTTATCTCAAGCAGTCATAAACATGAATACCATGCAGCCTGTGCTGTTTCAAGCAATCTCGTATGCGCACTTGCTGAGGAAAGCGTTGATCTTCTCAAAAAATGCGGTTTCAGCGAGAACGAAGCACTGGCAGCTCTTCAGCCCCTTGTAATGAGCAATATCCGCCATATCTTCAAGGTCGGTCCTGCGGAAGCTCTTACAGGTCCTATTGAGCGAAATGATGTCCAGACGGTCCAGAAGCACATCGAATGTCTTAACCAGGAAAGCGACAAATCGATGTACAAGGCAGTTTCACGCAAGCTTGTTGAGGTGGCTCAGAAAAGACACCCTGACAGCGACTACAGAAAGATGAACAGAGTACTTTTATAAACCAACATAACAATATAGCCCGAAAGCAGCTAAAAACTGCTTTCGGGCTTTTCTCAGTCTATTTTAAGTGTACGCTCGGTCATTCCGACTGCTATTCCCTGTGTGTTCGTTCCCACATGACAGGCTATACTGCATGAAAGCGGACGGTATACTACCTTATATCCCGCAAACTCAGCCTTTACCCTGTCAAACCACTGTTTCGCAGCACGCTTGTCCTCAAAAGTACCTGCCGCACCTATGCTCAGCTTTTCCTTAGGTATGCCTGCATACTTTTCCGCAATGTCTTTGTGAACAGCTTCGAGCATTTTCTGCTCGGCACTTGCCATTCCCCTGACTCTTGCGTATGCATCAAGCTTTCCGCCCTGTATTTTCAGTATGGGCTTCAAATTGAGCACAGTTGCTATAGCAGCACCTGCGGCTGTTATTCTTCCTGTCTTGGTTATGCGCTTGAGGCTGTGAAGAGTTATATATATATCGTTCTGGTATGCATTTTTTTCAAGCAGCTTCTTTATCTCGGCTGCATTCTTGCCTTTGTTGGCAAGATACTTCGCATCGTAAACAGAGTCAAGAAGCGTTACGGAAATACGGTGATTGTCGATAACGACCACTTTTCCGCCATATTCTGCCGAAAGAGCCTTTGCAGTACCGCACGAACCGCTCAGACCGCTTGACATGGGGATATAGACCAGTTCATCATATCCCTCGGAAAGTATCCTGTCCCACATTTCCGTCATTGCTCCGG
>CAMYYQ010000193.1 GCA_947303535.1 uncultured Ruminococcus sp. | reverse complement strand
AATGAAGAGTATGTTTTTACTCCTAAGTGGTATGCAAAACAACTGTGGGATGAATATTTAAAATAGAATTTATTATTTCTATATAATAAAGAATATTTATTGATACATTTATCGATATACTGATAATAATTATATATGCTGTAATGTTTAGAAAAAAATAAGTGATACTTAATAACGCTCTCTGAATAATCACATTCAGGGAGCGTTATTTATTGTGATTTTATATGAGTAAAAATCGAATACATCATTTAAAAATGCACTAAATACGCCAGTATGAAAAAAGTATAGTGGTCGATACATAGAAAGCAGATCACGCCTGCTGTCTATGAAACAAAATTGATAGGAGGAAAAGTGAATGAACAAATTCTACATGAACGGCAAGCTGACGCACAAAGCTTCCGATCACAACACCAAACGCTGTGAGGTTGAGAAATGGGTATTCCTTCCTCACTCCGACTTTGAAAGGCTGAAGGCAAACCCATATCAGGAGCATGAGGCGATAACCGCCGCCAAGGACCTTATGTATGAGGACAAGAATGCCTACCACTGCATAATGCTGCTTGACGAGTACGGCGATGACGGACTGCTCATTGAAGCAGACGGCTTCGACTATCCCCGTTATTCCATGTTTGTACCTGACGCTAAGTCCATCTACGAGAGGTATAGGACTTCGGAGCCTGAGCTAAAACTGCACGACATGATCAAGGATACAGTCGAAAAAATCGCTGAGCTCGCTCATACAGGCAAGACAGACTTTACCTCGGCGGATATGATCGACATGGATGAGGTCGAAAGTCTGGTAAAAAATGCTATCGTACAGCAGCTCGTTCAGAGAGATGACATCAAAGTGGCTGAGAACACAGATATCGGAGTTGACTTTCAGCCGGATATTCATGTTGAGGCTGAGGAGCTTACGGAGCTAAAGTTCTACTGTCCCCTTAAAGTCCAGCGAGAGATCAAGCCCTCATTCGATGAGGAAGGTGAAGATGAATTCTTCGGGGATACTGAGGAGCTCTCCGACTATGAGGCTCTGGAGTATGAGAGCGAGATAAGTAGTGCAATTGAGTCGTATCAGTCAGACGAGGAAGAAAACCGAGGAATAATGGCATATCTCGGCGATAGAAAGAGATTTGCAGATAAGGTCTACTCCATATTCCCCTCCGTCGAAAAGGTCGGAGACAGTCTCATGGGAGTATTTACCTGTCAGATTTGCGGTGAACTTGACAGATACGAGTATGACGAATTGCTTCAGGAGCTACGAGGCCAAGCAAGTGATGGGTACTGCGAAGGGCTCGAGCAGCACGAGATTCATACTTCTGAAGGAGATATCTACGTCAGCTTCTATGACACCAGCGGTGCATGGGAGCTTATGACTGAGGAAGAAATCAAAGGTACTCCTGACGCTCCTACTGAGGACGTCAGCTTGAGAATGTGAGGTGGAGCGATGATACACGTCAATATTCGATACAAGGATAAGGAAATAACTGTTGAACTGCCGAAAAACAGCCGTGAACTGACAGCTGAGCTCAAGAGATCAGGAATAGAGGTATCTCCTGACAAACTCAAGCTCCACAGCAATGCTTCAAATCAGTATTTGATAGGGCTCTACACAAACGATCCGCTCGGCGACGTTATTATTGACCGATTGTGCGACAATGATAACCTGTCGGAGCTTAATATGCTCTGCGGAGTCCTTGACAGTGCTACTGACCGTGATAATGTAATGAGAAATATCCTCGACAGCGATGTTCGATGTATAAACGGCATTAAAAGGCTCTTCGCTGACCGATTTATCGAGTTTTCGGACAAGCTGGTGCTTAATACAAGACTTGAACGTAAGCCAACGGAACTCACTGGCAAAGGCTGTGTTATAGAAAATGCTGTACCTGTCAGCCATAGAAAGTTCGAGGCTATAACAAAAGCGCCACTCAGGGACGAACAGCTGATAGCTGAAAACAAGGATATTATGTACTTCGACAGTAAGTATAATATGTATCACTGCCTTCTCATTTACGACAAAGACTTCGGCGACGGCATCGTTGTTGAGTCTGAGGGCAGCAGTTATGCCAGATATGCTCAGTATGTTCCGCAGGCAAAGATCATTTATGAGCAGCACCGAGCTACACATATTAATGAGTTGAGGCTCTGCTGCCCTATAGAAATATATCAGCATATCTATGATTATCCAAGGGATAACTGCATTCTTGATAATGCTGATATGGTGGGATATGCCGATGATATCAATACCTTTATTCACGAAAATGACCTGCCAGAAGAATACGAGAGAGGTCTTATGCATTGGTATCACCCTGAGGGTCACGATGATGAAATAGCCGAAAAGGTTCATTCTGCCCACTGCACTGTGGAAGTAATAAACGGCGAACTCACAGGCGTCATAACCGCCAAAATAATTGGTGAGCTGTCTAATGAGTCGATGACAAAGTTCACAGACTACTGCGTTGGTCAGCTCAGCGACGGCTGGGGCGTGTCACTGGAACAAAAGTACATGAGGACTGAAAACGGTGAGATCAATATCAACTTCTGGTCGGACGATGAAGCATGGGAGCTTGTTCCCGAGGACGAGTACATGAACGATAATACACAGGATTTGGAGATGAGTATGTGAGCAAAGTTGAGATAACTATACCACCGCAGTTTTTTGAGATAATCGAGAAAACAGCGGAAAAAGAAGGAATAACCGCAGATGAGCTGACAGAAAGAGCTTTGAAGAAGCTCTTGGAGAGGAGCGATGAGAATGTCGGAAAATGAGAAAAAAGGCATAACTGTAAAGATCGACGCTGACCTGCACGCTCAGGTCAGGCAATACATCGAAGCAAACGGAATGACAATGGCGGAGTTCGTATCAAAAGCTCTTGATGACGAACTCCACCCGAAAACGACTATCAAGGAGGAAAAATATATGGGAAATATGCGTACAATGGCGTTTCAGATTCCAGAAGATTTATTTCTTCAGATCAAGGACTATCTGGACAGACACCACATGACACAGAAGCAGTTCGTTCTCGGTCTTATTCAGGACGAGCTTGATCGTGACTATGAGGAACAGCAGGCAATGACTGAAAAACAGGAGCAGTCAGACGATGAGCCTGACGAAGATGAGGAAGAAGCCCGCGATAATGACGAGGAACTGTCAGAGGATGACGGTGAGGAACTCGACGAGGATGATGACGAATCTGAGGACGAAGGAGAAGATGAAACTCTCGATGAATCGGAAGATATGAATGATTCCGAGGACGAGGATATGTCTATGGGAATGTGAGGCGATATGATGCAAGGTTTTCCGACAAGAGCAGAGGTTGAGCGTATAAAAGCTCAGTTTCCCGAAGGTACAAGGATATGCTGCGACTATATGCCAGACGATCCACGACCTATACCTCCCGGAACTATCGGGGAAGTATTTGGCGTGGATGACGCAGGTCAGATCATGATGAAATGGAGCAATGGAAGTTCGCTTTCCCTTGTCCCCGGCGTAGACAGCTTCCATGTTATTCAGCCTGCCGAGGACTTGGAACAGGAAGAAGAACTTGAAATTGAAGATTCTCAGGGAATGTCCATTGACTTATGACGGCAGGTATGATATAATAAGTTCACGATTAATGCAGAAAGAGGAAAATATAATGGAGAAAGAAGAACAAGGCTTTGTATTGCCAAGATCAATGTATAAGGAATTGAAAGCTATGAATCGTGAGCAAATGCAGAAGGTACTTGCTGACATATATGATAAAGGTGCAAAAAGTGTTGAGCACGGAGCTGTTGAATTCGAATGCTTGCGTGATGAAATAGGAAAAATCAATGGCATAGGAGAGAAACGTCTTGATGAAATAATGGCAGTAATTGAGAGTTTCCTTTCTCCTGCTGAATAAAAAATGAATATATAATACAAAAGCCCGCCGATAGTGCGTCCTTAATAGGACCGCTGTCGGCGGGCTTTTTTCGTTACATACAGTCGTTTGTAAGAATGCAGGCGGCTGTTTTCTATCATTAGGAAGGATGTGAGGCAAATGAACAGCACAATTCATCAGAAGGAACATCACAGAAAAACAAAAGAGGTGAACTTTAGTTTTGATACGATATTTCGATATGTTCGCAGGTATCGGCGGTTTCCGCTCAGGCCTTGAACGAGTCGGCGGCTTTGAGTGTGTCGGTT
>CAMYYQ010000192.1 GCA_947303535.1 uncultured Ruminococcus sp. | reverse complement strand
CTACATCGTCGATGCCGTCGCGAAGCTGTTTAAGATCCATAAAAAATACCTCCATGTTTCAGCCGTCAGCTTTCAGCCCTCAGCCATTAGCTCTCCGAGTCTGAAAACTAATGGCTAAAGGCTAAGGGCTGAGGGCTCATTGATATACCTTACATATTATATCATTTTTTTTTGTAGAAATCAATAAAAAACAGGTAAATATATTGCAAAATACACTTGACCTGTGGTATAATGATATAGAATATAGTGAGAAGCTATATCCATGTGAACTTTTTAACGAACTAATGGGTAAAAAATATTGAAAACTATCAGAATACTGGGCCTAGACCCTGGTTATGCAATAGTCGGATTCGGTGTCCTGGATTACGACGGGATAAGATTTACGCCTGTGGAATACGGGGCAGTACTTACCGAGGCAGGAACGCCCTTTCCCGAACGTTTAAAGGCTATACATGAAGATATCGAGTTTATCTTCAATAAATTCAAACCCGATTGTATGGCGGTGGAGCGCCTTTACTTCACAACCAACCAGAAAACGGCGATAGATGTTGCTCAGGCAAGGGGAATAACCGTGCTTTCGGCAGCTACGAGGAATATCCCCGTATCGGAGTATACTCCCCTTCAGGTAAAACAGTCGGTAGTAGGTTACGGCAAGGCAGAGAAAAAGCAGGTAATGGAAATGACGAGACAGCTTCTCGGACTGGCACAGATACCAAAGCCCGATGACGCTGCGGACGCTCTTGCTATAGCCATTTGTCACGGACACAGTACAAGATTTGATTTCAGATAAAGGAACAGAGAGATATGATATACAGTGTAAGAGGAAAGCTTACGGTCAAGGAGCTTGGTTTTGCAGTAATAGAGTGCGGCGGCGTGGGCTACGGCTGCAAGACCTCATACAATACAGTTTCAAGGCTCGGCGAGATCGGAAGCGATGAAATGCTTTACACTTACCTTTACGTAAGGGAAGATGTGGTGGAGCTTTTCGGATTTGCTACCCTTCAGGAGCTGAGCTGCTTCAAGCTGCTGATCTCGGTATCGGGAGTAGGTCCTAAGGCGGCAACATCCATACTTTCAGACGTTACCCCCGAAAGATTTGCACTTCTTGTTGCTTCGGGCGACAGCAAGGCATTCACAAAGACAAAGGGTATAGGCGCAAAGACTGCACAGAGGATAGTCCTCGAACTAAAGGACAAGATATCCTCAGAGTCTATCAGCGGCAGCATAAGCAGTGATGCCGCACAGTTTGCAAATATACCGTCAGAGGGCGCATCATCGTCTGTATCGGAAGCTCTTGAAGCTCTTATGGTACTTGGATATACTCAGGGCGAGACTGCTCCCATACTCGGAAAGCTTGATCCGACTCTGAGCACACAGGAGCTCATAAAGGAAACACTGCGATTAATGGCAGCAAAGAATACGCGCTAAAATATAGAAGATAGGATGGTTACTGTTATGATGAATCTTGACGAATTGCTGAAAGCAGCAATAAAAGACCCTTCAAAACGTTCATTGTTTTTGCAGACTCTCATAAAAAGCGACGTCTATGTCATCTGCAAGAACCCCGTAAAGCAGGAGCGTGATCGTTCAGAGGGCGGTATACAGCTCGAGCTGGTAACTACCCAGAACCCCGACGGCGACCTGTTTATCCCTTTTTTCACAAGCTATCGCGCATTACAGCAGTTTGCAAAGCGATATGTTGACTGCTACAAGATAAACTGTCTGCGACTTTTCGATCTTATACAGTCGGTATCTGCCGTGCTGAACCCCAATTCCTACGGCAAGGAGTTCTCCTCACGGGAGATAAAGAGTATCCTTATGATAGCCCGAAATCTCAAAATAAAGGCGATCTCATACAACGAAGCGGACATCATAAACTATCGTCCATGTGAGCATGAAGTGAACCATATAATAAAGGCTGCCACAAAATTCCTTTCAAAGCAGCCTAATGTTGACAGAGCATTCATCATGGAGATGATAAAGGGCTGCGAAAATCCGCAGATACTCATAGTTCTCGATATGATGGGAAGTACGCGAAAGCTCTTTGTTCCGCTTTCAAAGTATCTTTCAAAGACCGTAAAAGCCAACGAGCATCTTTGCTTTATCAGCTATGAACAGGACATGGGCAAGAAGGCTGCGGAGACAGTCGAGCCTTTCTACGTCCGCAAGAAGAGATTTTTCGAGAAATAATTCAGAGGTGTTTTTTTGATACAGACAGAGGATATGGAGTTCGCTCCCAGAATAATAACTCCCGAAAATACCACGGAAGACAGCGATGTTGAAATAAGTCTGCGTCCGCAGACTCTTCATGAGTATATAGGACAGGACAAGGTGAAGGAAAACCTCGCCATATATATCGAAGCTGCAAAGCGCAGGAACGAACCTCTCGATCATGTGCTGCTGTATGGACCTCCCGGACTGGGAAAGACTACTCTTTCGTCTATAATCGCCCATGAGCTTGGCGTAAATCTCCGTGTGACCACAGGTCCTGCGATTGAAAAGCCGGGTGATCTTGTTTCGCTCCTCACCAGCCTTTCGGACAACGATGTGCTTTTCATTGACGAGATACACCGCCTTTCCCGTGCGGTAGAGGAGATACTTTACCCTGCTCTTGAGGACAGAGTAATAGATATAATCATCGGAAAAGGTCCGTCTGCGCGTTCCATACGCATGGACCTGAAACCCTTCACCCTTATCGGCGCAACAACGAGAGCAGGACAGCTTTCAGCTCCTCTCCGTGACCGATTCGGCGTAATACAGAGACTTGAACTATACACAAAGGAGCAGCTTACGGACATCGTAAGAAGAAGCTCCATGATACTTGGCATACCATGTACAAGCGACGGAGCTGCCGAGATAGCAGGCAGAGCAAGAGGCACACCGCGTATAGCGAACCGTCTGCTTAAAAGAGTCCGCGACTTTGCCGATGTAATGGGCAACGGACAGATAACTCAGGAGATAGCATCAATAGCTCTCAGCAGGCTTGATATCGACGCTCTCGGACTTGACGGACTTGACAGGCGTATGCTTGAAATGATAATCAGAGGATACGGCGGCGGACCTGTTGGACTTGAGACACTTGCCTCGGCTATCAACGAGGAAAGCGTTACTCTCGAAGATATCTGCGAGCCGTTTCTTATGCAGCTGGGCTTTCTTGGAAGGACTCCGCGAGGAAGAGTTGCCACAAGGCTTGCCTATGAGCATCTCGGCATAGTTCCTCCCGAGCAGGCAGCAGCAGATGAAGGACAGATGACCTTTTGACATTTTCCCGTTATACGGGACTGGGGGATGAGAAAAATGTTGATAAAAGGATCAAGTGAATATAATTTTAAATACAATTCTGAAATTACCGAGCAGCCTCCCTTTGGTCAGATGATAAACGGTCAGGGGGAGGGAGCTGTTTCAAAGCTGCGCTACGGGGTATGCTTTATGAGCTTCAACGGCTGTGAAGTTATTGCTGTACACAATGCGCTGGTATATCTGAAAAAGCCTCAGAAGATAAAAGATGTAGCCTATTATATGGAGCGTTTCCGCGTACTCATGGGCTTCTTCGGCTGTAACGCATTCAGTCTCGGAAAAGTACTGAATTATTTCGATGCAAGCTTCGAGAAGGTAAAATCCCCTGATGACGCAAAGGCTTTTATCATCACATTCTGGACGAAGTTACCGTTTTTATCTTCTATTCATACCGTATTCTGTACAAGAGAGAACAGCGGCGGCATACGTGTGTACAACAGGTACAACAGCTGTACCTATGCGCCTGTATGTCAGACACTTGAAGAGATAATAGGTACACGCAGACCTATCGCGGTCTACAAGATAGTTTAAGGCAGCGGACGCTGGCTTCTCGATACTCAACTCTAAACTTAAAAGGGAGACTATTCTAAACTTAAAAGGGAGACTATTCAATGGCTAAATTATTCGGAACTGACGGTCCGAGAGGTATTGCGGTGACCGACCTCACCTGCGAACTGGCAATGCAGACAGGAAGAGCTGCTGCGCTGGTGCTTGCGAAAAAGGACGGGTCTAAAACTAAAATACTCGTTGGCAAGGATACGAGAGTTTCCTCCGATGCGCTTGAAGCTGCGGTGTGTGCAGGTATATGTTCGGTAGGCGCAGATGCAGAGATGCTTGGGATAGTCCCTACGCCTGCACTCTCTTGCCTCATA
>CAMYYQ010000191.1 GCA_947303535.1 uncultured Ruminococcus sp. | reverse complement strand
GGAACCGTTGTTTGCGAAGTAAAGGAAGAACTTATCCTGTCCGTTTATCTTCTTCCATGCAGCATCGGGAGCCCATGCGTTGTTAGCCCATCTTGCGATAGGTGTGCCGTTTACTCTTGTCTTTGCAACAGGGATCTGACCGTGGTCAGTCCAGTTTACAAGGTCTGCTGATGATAAGCAGTTAATGTAACCTGATGAATAATCGTTCTCGATCATCTGACCGTTCTTGTATGCGAATTCGTCAGCTGTTGTGTAAACGTAAAGTCTGTCGTTATATACGAGCCAGCCCGGGTCAGCACCGAAACGCTGAGTATAAAGCGGGTTGTTCTCGTTCAGCTTCTTGAAGCTTTCTGCAAGTGAAAGACCTGAGAATTTGCCCTCGTATTTTGAAGTATCAAGTGTAGGAACTGCCGGCTTGTTTACTGGGAATTCCTTGATCTTGCCGAGGATGAATTCCTGAAGGAGTACAAGGTCAGCAACCTCATAAGTTCTGCTCTGGTCAACGTCAGCAGCTGTCTGTGCCTTTGAATCAGTGAAGCCGCCGGCGAGGAGCCCCTTTCTTGCAGGGATCATATCCAGTGAATTGATAACACCGTCTAAGTTAACATCACCGAGAGTAACTTCAACGTTTGAAGGTGTTCCCGGATCAGATGTTCCGGGATCTGTGATCTCAGGCTGTCCGGGACCTGCGATAACTGTGCCTGAAGGAGCACCGATAGCCTCGTCAATGAAGAAATCACAGAGGTTAGTCTCGTCTGTAGTTTCAACGTAGATCTGCATATTTGAAGCGCCTGCAGGGATAGTGTACTTTGTATTTGCAAGCTGTACCCATTCGCCCTTAGGAGCTGTACCTACAGCGATCTGATCGTAATTTGTACCTGAACCGTCTTCATACTGAAGAGTGAACTTGAACTCTGTGTTACCGCTCTGATTTGTCATAGCGTTAACTGAGAAGCTGTAAGTCTCACCTGGAGTGAACATACTTGAATCAAGTGCATATGAAGCACCGTTCCATGAAGATTCACGGCCAGTGCAGAAGAGTGACTTGCTGCCGGCGTACTTAGCTGAGCTGCTTGTCTCAACTGAAGCAGAACCTCTGCCTGTCCAGCTCTCATCTGAGCTCTCGAATGTGTGGTGGAACCAGTATCCTTCCTCGTTTACCTTTGGTGGCTCGGGAGGAGTATAAGTTCCGCCGCCGTTAGCTCTCGGACCAGTATATGGGATACCTGTTGTCCACTGGCTGTCAGCGAGCATACCTGTAAGTGTTGTATAAGCAGCCTTTGGCTGATTGCTTCCATCATAAAGGAGAGGCTGATTGCTTCTGCCTGATGACTTATCTGTAGCGACCCATGAGTTGTTATCGTTTGGTCCCCAAACCTGTACGAGTGAAACGAACGGACCGTTGGGGTGCTTTGTGTTCCAGTCCATAGCGTGCTGGAATATAGCCTTATACTTGGTAGCCTGATCGTTTAATGAATACTTGCCGCCCTCTGTTGAAAGGTCAAGCTCTGTTACCTGAACATCGAGACCGAGGTTAAGGTACTTATCCATTGCAGCGAGGTATGAATTTGTGTCGCCCCATGCGTTGCTTGCAGCGCAGTTAAGGTGTGACTGCATTCCCATACCGTCGATGAGTCCCTTTGCCTGAAGTGGCTTGAGGATAGTATTGATTATACAGTTCTGCTTGTCGTTAGCGAACTCGTTATAGTCGTTATAGAAGAGCTGGCAGCCATCAGGAGCGTACTTTCTTGCATATGTGAAAGCCTTCTCAACGAAGCTGTTGTTTCCGTAAACTCTTACCCATGCAGATGAGCCGTTCTGACCGTTTGTACCGTTGGTAGGTCTGAGACCGCCCTGTG
The DNA here is from genome assembly GCA_947303535.1 of uncultured Ruminococcus sp. Next base: position 2,313 of record CAMYYQ010000191.1, on the reverse strand, counting down.
CAGCAGTACCGTCGTTGATAACCTCGTTACATACGTCGTATGCGTAAAGGTTGAGCTGAGGATACTGGGTCTTGTATGCAGCGAACATATTCTTTATGTAGCTTTCCATACGCTGATCCATAGTAGAGCTGTTTACATAGCTGCCGTTGTCGCTGAAGTTGCTCTTGAAGAACCACTCAGGAGTCTGGCTGTGCCATACAAGAGTATGACCTCTGAAAGCAAGGTTGTTCTTTTCAGCAAAGTCGCATATAGCAGCACATCTGCTGAGTGATACCTTAACGTTTGTATCTGTTGAACCGTTCTGTACGATAGTAGCATCAGGCTTTGTCTCGTTCTCACACTCGATAGCGTTGTGATCCTTTAAGATAAGACCTGTGATACCGCTGTTGTTAACTGTTGAACCGTTAAGGATATTACCTACACGGAAGTAAGCACCGAATTCGTCCTTGAGGCCCTTACCTGCAGGTGCTGCGTGTGCCTCCAGCGCAGCCTTGTCTCCTGTGATAAGGAATTCATCAAAGCAGAAATCCTCTGTAGAATCGTTTGTGATCTTGAGTTTGAACTCATAACTGCCTTCAGCTGCTGTGTAGTTGCCCTTGAGCTCTGTCCACTCGCCTGCGCGAACAGTCTTTGAATCAAGTTCAACAACAGTTTCTTTCTTTGTCACTTCGTCGATAGTGAGAAGTGTGAAGTGGAATTTCTCAGCTGTCTCGCTGTAAACCTTAACACTGTAGGAGTATTTATCTCCGCCAAAGAGATAAAGACCCTTTGAAGAAGCAGCACCATCTTCGATAGATGTACGGCCTGATACCTTCATGCCTCTTGACATATCAGCGCCTGCTTCCTGCAATGCTGTCACTTCTGTGACGCCACCCTCGCCGTACCAGCCTTCATAGCTGCTCTCGAAATCGTTATATACGATATCGGCAGCATATGTACGCAACACTTCCGGGAAGGCGGTGATAACTCCTGAAAGACAGCCGGCAGCCGTAAGGCTTGCAACTAACTTTTTAACTTTCATTATTTTCTCCTCCTCATAAAAATGTATATTTTTCGTTCAACGTTATGATATATTTTATATCATTTTATGCTGTTATACCAATTTTACTCTTTTACCTTATTGTTTGCAACCCAAAAAAGAAAGATTAGGTGTACAAAATGCAGAAATGCCCTAAAAAACCAGCTGATTTGCAAAATTTCAGTCATCAAATTACCATGTGCAGCATAAAAGTACTATTTTGCAAAATGTGTGATATTTTACGTAAAATGTTATGTATATTTTGTTGTATGGGTAATTGATTGTCTTGCATAAAACTAATTATATAGCTGAAAACAAGTGAAATGTGCATAGGTGGTGATTGTATACAAAAAATGCGTAAGCTGTGATGTCCACAGCGGAAATTTGAAATTAAAAATTACCATAAGTAATTGATGCCAGTATTTGCTATGGTAAAATAATGACATCAGCAACCGCCGCAAAAATTGCACATTAGCGTTTTTTACACCTGAAATACAAATATTACGGCATTAGGTACAGGTTGATAGAAAAGTTCATATTTAGATGATATGATATTGACTATATAGCACATTTGTGCTAATGTGCATAATAAGGAGTGAAAATAATGAAGGTTTCCGACGGATTCTGGCTGAACAAGAGCGGTTACGATGTACACTGGGCAGCTCAGATCTACGAAACGGAGGCGGACGACAGCGGCATAACAGTTTATGCTTCTACACAGTGGATATCAAACAAGGGTATGACTCTCGGTGGTCCTATGCTCACGGTCCGCTTTACGTCCACTCTCGAAAACAGTATTAAAATTACCATAAGTCATTTCAGCGGAAGCAGCAGAAAAAAGCCTTCATTTCAGATATATGAGGACAGCGGTTTCAGACCTGTGATAAAAAGGCTTGAAAACTGCGGCTATGAGCTCGTTTCGGGCGATACTTCCGTGAGGATAGGCAGCGAGAAAAAGGCGTGGGATATAGCCTATTATCACCGCGGCAGACTTCTCACAAAGAGCGGCTGGCGCACTACCTCCGTCATAACCGAGGAGGAGTGGCACAGAGAAAACGGCAAAAACGGCGAACGCTTTTTTGCGCAGTCTGATAATGGGGGAAGTACATTTATCCGCGAGATGCTGAACATTTCCGTGGGAGAGTATATCTACGGATTCGGCGAAAAGTTCACCGCCTTTGTGAAAAACGGTCAGACTGCCGAGATATGGAACAATGACGGCGGTACGTGTACCGAGCAGAGCTACAAGTCCGTGCCGTTTTTTGTGTCGTCACGGGGCTACGGAGTGTTCGTTA
>CAMYYQ010000190.1 GCA_947303535.1 uncultured Ruminococcus sp. | reverse complement strand
CATTCCCGAAAGCAGGTCGCCGCTGTCCTTGCCAAGCTCAGTATTAAAATTGAAAATAATATTCTCCCTGTACTCTGAGATCAGCTTCTTCAGCCTGCTTCTGTCACGTTTTTCAGCGGTTACACCCTCGGCATTTCCAACACTGAGGAAAACACCGTCGGACTTATAGTAGCTTTCACTGTCAAAGAGATAATCCTTCGCAGGTTTGGAAAAAGTACAGCTTTCAATTGATATGATATCGCCGTAGTCTGCCTCACAGGAGCTGCTGTAAAAGCTGACCTTTGCAGATATATCATTATTTATCCTGCCGCTGAGGATATAGGAAGCACTTCCGCCGTCATAGCGCACTACCTCGGTCACTTCGCCTGTAAAGCTGCCGCTTTTTCCGTCCATAAAAACAGCAGGATAGTATCTTACGGCGGAATAAGCCGAAAAGGCGCAAACTGCCGCAGCGAAGAACGCTCCAAGAACTATATAGTCACCTTTCTGCGCTCCGTACTTTCTTAAAATAACAAGTGCAGCAGCTAACATTACAGAAAGAACTATCAGCAGCGCAGGACTGGTAAAAAATGAAGCGAAAAATAATCCCGCCATATACGCTGCCGCAGCTCCAATCATTTTTCGCTTCATAATTTTATTCCTTATTTAAAGAAGAGAGGTAATTTCTCAAGGAAGATGATATCCTTTCTGTCAGCAGCATCGCCCTCAGCGAGAACAGTCGACTTACCTGTAATATCTCCTCCTGCCTCAGTGGCAAGCTTTTCAAGTGCGATAAGAGACTCTCCTGTACTTATAACATCATCAACGATGAGGACCTTCTTATCCTTTAGCATCTCAGCCTTTTCCTGTGAAAGATAAAGAGTCTGCTCAGCAGCAGTAGTTATGGACTTAACAGTAACAGCAATAGGGTCTGTCATGTAGAGCTTTACGGACTTTCTTGCGACTACATAAGGCTTGCCGCTGTCTCTTGACATTTCATAAGCAAGCGGTATACCCTTTGACTCAGCAGTAAGGATAACATCGAAATACGGAGATCTTTTAAGTAGCTCACTGGCAACAGCCATAGTAAGCTCAACATCTGAGAACATTACAAAAGCCGCAATATCTATCTTGTCGTTGAGAGGACATATAGGCAGTTCTCTTTCAAGACCTGCAATAGTCATTTTATAAGTATTTGCCATAATATCTTCTCCTTATTCAGTCTTGCCGAGAGACTCAGGTCCCCAGCCCATTTTTACGCCTGCAAGCATATGGAAGTGAAGATGCTTAACTGTCTGACCTGCATCATCGCCGCAGTTATTGATTATACGGTAGCTTTCGATGCCCTCAGCCTTAGCGATCTTGGCAGCAGCCTCGAATACCTTTGCTACAGCATTTGAGTTTTCTTCAGTTATCTCATTTGCGCATGAGATATGTACCTTAGGGATAATAAGGTAGTGTACTGGAGCTATAGGAGCGATGTCCTTGAAAGCAAAAACAAATTCGTCCTCATAGACCTTAGTGCTTGGGATCTCGCCGTCGATGATTTTACAGAATAAACAATCCATACTGAATTCTCCTTTGCATATTATGTGCGGAGCGGACGAACCGCTCCGTGATTTATTAAAGTGATGCGCTTACTATTTCTTCAAATTTGCCCATAGCTTCGTCGATCTTGGAGATATCTCCTGCACCTGCCATAGCGCCGTCAGGCTTTCCGCCGCCCTTACCGCCTGTAACAGCAGCTATCTCACGGACGATCTTGCCTGCGTTAGCACCCTTTGCAACAGCGTCCTTTGTGCAGACACAGTAGAAAGTACCCTTTTCGCCGATAGTACCTGCAAAGAGAGCGATTATAGCTTCGTCCTTGTCCTTTACGCTGTCGCCGAGCTTTCTGAGAGCATCAGGTGCAGAGCCGTCCATTCTTGCAGAAACTATCTTCACGCCGCCAACTTCCTTAGCATTGTCAAAGAGAGCAGCAGTCTTTGAGTTAGCTATCTGCTGAGTAAGGCTTTCCAGCTTCTTGTCCTTCTCCTTGGATTCAGCAGCGATCGCAGCACACTTCTCGGGGAGCTCTGTGATATTTGCAAGCTTGAGAGCCTTTGCCGACTTGATGATAGTGCTCTTGAACTCGTTGAGGAGAGCGATAACGTTCATACCTGTTACAGCCTCGATACGTCTTACGCCTGCTGCAACAGAACTCTCAGAAACTATCTTGAACAGACCGATCTGAGAAGTATTTGATATATGAGTACCGCCGCAGAATTCAACCGACTTGTTTGCAGTTACAACGCGGACAGTATTTCCGTACTTTTCACCGAAGAGAGCCATAGCACCCAACTTTCTTGCCTCTTCGATAGGCATTTCCTGCATAGTAACAGGGAAAGCAGACATTATCTCGGCATTTACTATATCCTCGACTCTTGCTATCTCCTCCTCAGTCATTGCACTGAAGTGGTTAAAGTCGAAACGGCAAGCCTTATCGTTAACGAGCTGTCCTGCCTGATGAACATGATCGCCAAGTACCTGTCTGAGTGCATGCTGAAGAAGATGTGCAGTAGTATGATTACGCATGATAGCCATTCTGCGGTCTTTCTCTATCTGAGCAAGCACCTTGTCGCCCTTTGAGATACTTCCCTGCTCCACAGTAGCGATGTGGAGGAAATGTCCCTCAGACTTTATAGTATCATCAACAGAAGCGATATTCGCACCGTTGATAAGCATACCTGTATCGCCTACCTGTCCGCCGCTCTCAGCGTAGAAAGGAGTAACATCGAGAACGATAACGACATCATCGCCTTCTACAGCAGTTTCAACTTCATTGCCGTCCTTATATATAGCAAGAACTTCTGCGTCCTCAGCTTCAAAATCAGTATAACCTGTGAATATAGTAGCGGGAGCGTCTACCTTTATGCTGTTGTCAGCCCATGAAGAACCTGCCTTTGCAGCATGGTCAGCCTTAGCTCTTGCTCTCTGCTCCTTAGCAAGCTCAGTAAAGCGGTCACGGTCAACTGTATAGCCCTTTTCCTCGCAGATCTCTTCTGTAAGGTCTATAGGGAAGCCGTATGTATCAGAAAGCTTGAATGCATCGTCACCTGAGAGGACTTTACCGCCCTCAGCAGCAAGCTTTTCTGTGAACTGATTGAGGAGCTCAGTACCCTTGTCGATAGTCTTTGCAAAAGCCTCTTCCTCAACGCCGATGATCTTCTTGATATAATCGCGCTTTTCAGCAAGCTCGGGATAAGCATTTGCATTTTCATTTATAACTGTATCACATACCTCTGTAAGGAAAGGTCTCTTAACGCCTAAGAGTCTGCCGTGACGTGCAGCTCTTCTGAGAAGACGGCGGAGAACATAGCCGCGTCCCTCATTTGAAGGAAGTATACCGTCGCCGACCATGAATGTTGTACTTCTGATGTGGTCAGTGATAACACGGAGAGAAACGTCCTTCTTAGCGTCCTTCTTGTACTCAACACCTGCAATTGAAGAGATATGCTTCATAATATTCTGAACAGTGTCAACTTCAAAGATATTATCAACGCCCTGCATTACGCAAGCAAGTCTTTCAAGTCCCATACCTGTGTCGATGTTCTTGCTCTTCATCTCAACATAGTGACCTTCGCCGTCGCTGTCGAACTGGCTGAATACAAGGTTCCATATCTCGATTACTCTGTCGCAGTCGCTTGCCTGCTCGAAGCTCTCGAAAGGACCGTAAGCCTCGCCGCGGTCGAAATGTATCTCGGAACAAGGACCGCATGGACCTGAGCCATGCTCCCAGAAGTTATCCTTCTTACCGAGACGGATAATCCTGTCATGTGGGATACCGATATGATTTTCCCATATCTGCTCAGCCTCGTCATCACTCTCGAAAATAGTTATCCAGAGCTTTTCAGCAGGGATAGCAAGAGTCTTTGTGAGGAATTCCCAAGCCCACTCGATAGCCTCAGTCTTGAAGTAATCTCCGAAAGAGAAGTTACCGAGCATTTCAAAATATGTACCGTGACGAGCAGTCTTACCAACGCTCTCAATATCAGGAGTTCTGATACACTTCTGGCAGGTAGTTACTCTCTTGTTAGGAGGAGTAGCCTGTCCGAGGAAGAACTTCTTGAGAGGAGCCATACCTGAATTGATAAGGAGGAGGCTCTTGTCACCCTGAGGTACAAGTGAAGCGCTCGCCATTCTTGTATGATTCTTGCTCTCGAAG
>CAMYYQ010000189.1 GCA_947303535.1 uncultured Ruminococcus sp. | reverse complement strand
TCCATTATAACTTTGAGTTTATTTATAGAATAATCTTCAAAATCCTCAGATGCAAGAAAGGCTTCTATTCTCCGCAGCAACTTTTCAGGCGGTGTACTGATACCCACCTCATCACTGCTCTCCGTAAGCTTTTTAACGCTTCTTATAAGCTCCGTAAGGAAATCTATCCTTGATATATCCCTTACCATATTGTCAAGAAGCTCCTGCGGTATCTGCTGAGAGTTTATCCCCTTAACGCAGATTATAACGCTCTTTCCAGACATTCTGCGAGCCTCGGCAGTACATCTACACCATTCACTTCTGAACGGTTCAGCATAAAAGCTCTCCTCGTCAGACGCTATTACAAGATATACCTTTGCTTCTGACATTGCAGTTTCTGCATCTCCTTCACTAACAGGCGCATAAAACACATTGACTCCCTCTATGGTGAGCTGATCGTATATCTCATCAGCATATTCCTTGTCGGGAGTTGTACAGCTATTATCATCTGTCAGCCGACAGCACATGAACACATCGTATTTTTCATCAGGCGACACCTTTTTCGCCTCCCGTAAAGTATTTTCAATACTGTATTATAACACATAAGAAATCCAAAAGCAAGAGACGCGGCGTAACAGTTCGTGCTCACTGATATTTTGACGCAAAAAATGGCAGCTTATATATTCTTTCGGCATTTCCGTGCATGAACAGTTCTCTTTCTTCATCGGTTATGTCAAGGCTATCCGCAAATCTTAAATGCATACTTTGTGAGCAGCTTCCAAAATCAGAACCAAATATAAACCGCTTCGCCATTTCATGTATCGCTTTTTCAAGTGCTGATTTTATCTGCGGCAGCAGGTTTTCATCGTCAGCAACCGATGAGGTATCAAAATACACGTTAGTGCAATTCCTCAGTACTGCAAAGCAATCCTCAAGCTTCGGATAATAGCAGTGACAATACACAAAAATGTTGTCGGGACGGCTGTCTGCAAGTTCTTTTATCAGCTGTGGTGCAGCGTAATGTGCATTATCCCAGCCGCTGTGAAAAAGTACGGGAACACTGTACTCAGCCGCAAGGTCATAAACAGGTACAAGGCATGAGTCTGTGCAGTAAAAATCCTCATGTCCCGTATACACTTTGAATCCGACGATACGCTTGTTTTCGAGCAGTTCGCGGCAGTAATCAAGCTGTGAAGCATATTTAAAATTCGGACTGATACCTGCGATAACACTTATGTCATTGCTGCCCTCAAAAAGCTCTGCACAGTCTCGCACCGAGCCGATAACGCTTTTAAGCTCAGAGTCGGCAATGACGATACCTCGGTCAACACCATTTCTTTTGAGTTCGGCAAGAAGTGCTTTTCCCTTTGACTGAAAGTCAGGAAAGTCCACAGGAAGATGTAAATGTGAATCAATTACCATAGTAATACTCCTTTCGTAAACAAGGCGTGAAATAATAAAAACCGCAGATCACTCTGCGGTACATTCACGTTTATTTACAGAGCGATCAGTTTGCATAACGAACCAGACCGCTTCCGCAGCCTGTGTTGCATTAACTTTTGATCGTCCGCACTTTCCGACACATACGCTTACTGCTCATGCAGCAGCTATAACTTCGGGAGTATCACTTCCTCTTAGGTATTATCGCCTTGTTTGTACTTTAATCATACCACAGTATACACAGAAAGTCAAGTTTATTGTTTCCATTGTGTCAAAATACTACTGAACCTGAACTATTACTCCGCGGTTGTTGCTATTTCAATACATATATGTTATAATAATATATAATAATTATACTTGAAAGGAAGCTTATGAAATTAAAATATATTTTACCTTTGATCTTTTCAGCCTGTCTGCTTGCAGGCTGCGGCGATAAAAAGTCAAACAACAGCAATTCTGATGCCAAAAAAGAAACTGCCGTTACAACTTCGGCTGTTTCTTCAACTACTATCAAGACAACAACTACAGCTAAAAAGACTACGACTACAGTCACAACGACTGCAAAGGTCGATCCGCCAAAAGACCTTATTATGAACTGCCGTGATACTGTTGAAGTATACGAGGACATCAAGCTCGAGGACTTCATAACCGAAAAAAACGTCGATCTGAAAGACGGTTCTGTACTGCTCAATACCTCAGATACAGGCATTTTTGAAGCGGAAGTGCCTTATATCTACAAAGGTGCCGAATTCAAACAGAAGCTCCAGTACAGCGTTGTTGATACCACCGAACCGCTGATAATCAATGCAGGCTGGACACCTAACCATAAAGTCGGCACAGACTTTGACCTAAATAATTACGTTGGATTTGCCGATAATTTCGACAAAAATCCCGTTCTCACATACGAGGGCGAGGTAGACCCCAATGCTGTAGGTTCGTATCCTATTACCGCTACCGTTACAGACAGTTCAGGCAACTCTGTTTCGTGGGATCTTAACATAAACGTAGTCAATGAAGTCCCAAAGCCTGTTGACAACAATCCCCGTGTGAATTACAGCGACTTTATCAATACCTACAACACCGATGATGTACGCTTCGGCATAGATGTTTCGGTATGGCAGAGCGATGTTGACTTCAACGCAGTCCGCGATGCAGGGTGCAGCTTCGTAATTATCCGCGTCGGCTATTACTACAGTCAGATAACCCTTGACGATTATTTCCGCCAGAACCTGGAAAACGCCAAAGCCGCCGGACTTGATGTGGGAGTGTATTTCTACACCACCGACAACACCGCGGAGGGAGTCCGCGAGCACGTTCGCTGGATAATTGACCAGCTTGACGGTCAGAGCCTTGAAATGCCTATAGTCTTTGACTGGGAGGAGTTCACCAACTTCCAGAAATACGGCATGAGCATACATGACATAAACGATATCTATGCCGCATTCGCTGATGAAGTCACCAAGCACGGCTACGAGCCCATGCTCTACAGCAGCAAGAATTTCCTCAATAATATCTGGAGCGAAAGGACTAAGAGTTCAACTCCTGTATGGCTGGCTCATTTCGTTGACGAGACCGACTACGACGGCGAGTACGCTATCTGGCAGGCAAGTGCATACGGTCATATCCCAGGTATAAACGGCGATGTGGATATGGATATACAGTATCTAAACAAGCCTATAAACTGAATTAAAAATTTCGAGCTGACCGAATGGTCAGCTCTTTTTTATCGAAAATATGCTTCTCAAATCAAAGCGATTCCACAGTTCCGGGAGGCTTTGAAGTAATATCGTACACTACTCTGTTAACGTGCTCGACTTCGTTGCAGAGACGGTTTGATACCTTAGCAAGTACATCATAGGGAATTCGTGCCCAGTCAGCAGTCATGAAGTCGTCTGTAGTTACCGCACGGATAGCGATGAGGTGTTCGTATGTACGGTGGTCGCCCATTACGCCTACTGTACGCACATCAGGAAGAACTGCAAAGAACTGCTTGAGCTGCTCCTCGATGCCGCTCTTGCGTATCTCGTCACGGAATACAGCATCTGCTTCCTGTAATACCTTTATCTTTTCCTCTGTGATCTCGCCGATTATACGAACTCCAAGTCCCGGACCGGGGAACGGCTGTCTCCATACGAGATCATGTGGGATACCGAGCTTTTCGCCAACTGCTCTTACCTCGTCCTTGAATAGGTCGGCAAGAGGCTCGATAGTACCTGCGAACTTTATATCATCAGGCATTTTTACCATGTTATGATGAGTCTTGATAACGGCTGTGCTGCCGTGACCAGCCTGATTTCCTCTGCCCGACTCGATACGGTCGGGATAGATAGTACCCTGAGCGAGCCACTTAGCATCGGTAATCTTCTTGGCCTCGGCATTGAACACCTCAACGAAGTCGCGACCAATAATCTTGCGCTTCTGCTCTGGTTCGGTGACGCCTGCCAAGTCGGCAAAGAACTTCTCACTGGCATCGACGCCAATCACGTTCAAGCCCAGTACCTTGTAGTCGTCCATGACCTGCTGGAACTCATTCTTGCGCAGCATGCCGTGGTCGACGAAGATACAAGTGAGGCGATTGCCAATAGCCTTGTTCAGCAGTACAGCAGCAACAGAGCTGTCAACACCGCCAGAAAGACCCAGGATGACGCGGTCGTTGCCCAACTGCTCTTTGAGTTCAGCAACAGTGGTGTCAACAAACGAGGCAGCGCTCCACTCCTGACGAGAACCGCAGATGTCTACCACGAAGTTCTTCAGCAGCTGGGTACCCTG
>CAMYYQ010000188.1 GCA_947303535.1 uncultured Ruminococcus sp. | reverse complement strand
ATCTGCGTGGAAGCGGTCGAAATCATACACGAATACGGCGGATTCACACATCCACTGACCGTAGAGCTTGCCCCAGAGTGCCTTGCCCCAGCCTGTATCAGAGATAGTGAAGTGCAGACCGTTAGGATCGGCATTCTGCCAGTAACGTGCAGTTACATAGTGACCGAGTGGGTACTGATAGCTGTGGAGCACAAGCTTAGGATTGCCCGATGTACCTGAGCTGAAGAATATGAGCATAGGATCAGTGCCGCATGGAGTATCGGCAGTACGCTCGAAATGAGTGCTGTATGCAGGAAGCTCCTCATTGAAATCGTGCCAGCCCTCGCGCTGTCCGTTAACGATGATCTTGGTTTTAAGTGTAGGAGAAACAGCACAGGCTTTATCTACTTCATTTGTGATATCGCCGTCAGCTGAGCAGACGATAGCAGATACCTCTGCCGAATTGAAACGATACTCAAAATCGTGTTCCTTGAGCATATTCGATGCAGGGATAACAAGAGCGCCGATGCGGTGAAGTGCGATTATGGAGAACCAGAACTGATAATGACGCTTCAGTACGAGCATTACACGGTCGCCCTTCTTGATGCCCAGTGACTTGAAGTAATTGGCTGTCTGGCATGAATAGCGCTTGATATCCTTGAATGTGAATTTGCGCTCGTTGTGGTTAACATCAACGTAGATCATAGCTGTCTTGTCAGGACATTTCTCAGCCATTGCATCAACGATATCGTAAGCGAAGTTGAACTTATCCTGATTTTCAAAATTAACAGCGCTGAGTACGCCCTCTTCATTGGTCTCGCACTTAACGAATTTCTCGGCAACAGGGTGAAGCAGACCTGCTTTGTCCACATTTGTAAGGTGATGCTCGGCAACGTGCTCGCGGTATTCCGTCATACCTGTTGAACCATGCGGAGCCATTACGAAAGCATAGATCTCGCAGTCCTCACCGCCGAGAGCAACTTCATCATGGGGCATAGAGCTGTCGTAGTAGATACAGTCTCCCTCGTGGAGTATCTCTGTATGTGAACCTACTGTCATACGCAGTGTGCCCTTGAGGACTATATCCATTTCATGACCTGCATGGCTTGCCATATGGAGAGGCTCGGAAAGAGCTTCCTCAGAATATGGAATAACAACGTGGAAAGGCTCAACAGTCTTATTCTTGAACTTTGAAGCAAGTCTGTTGTAAGCAAAGCCCTTTCTGCGGACGATCGGAACTCCCTCGCCCTTTCTTGTTACTGTATATCCGCTCAGCTCAGGGCTGGCACCTTCCATGAGATCTGTGATCTCAACATTGAATTTATTTGCGCATTTATATATGAAAGTAAAGCTGAAATCCTGTTCGCCGGACTCAAGCTTTTTGTATTCTTCTACGGAGTAATCAGTTATTTCTGCCATTTCCTCAACGGAAATACCGAGGTCTTCACGCAGATGTGAAATACGTTCAGCGACCTCCTTGATCCTTATTTCTGCATTCTGCAAGTTTGTCATTTCGCTCATAATAATCGCTCCTTTTCTTAATAAAATAAAAAACTCGTCTCAAAGATCATTTCTTTGAGACGAGTATCAATACTTGACTACCCGCGGTACCACTCAAATTGTGCCGCTATTGCGTAACACCACTTCAGACTCTAACAAGCCCTATTCATTGACGCAGAATCACGGGAACGCTTACTGAAAACTTTCAGCATTCCGGCTCAGAAGGGATACATAGAACTGCTTATCACCGACTCGCACCTACCGTCGGCTCTCTGTAGACATTGGCAATACTTTGCTTGTCTTCCTCATAGCTTATATTTTGGATTATATCACATTAATTTCGATTTGTCAATACCTATTCTGAATTTTTTTGAATATTATCCGAAAAACTTGTTTTCCAGGCTTAATTATGGTATACTTTAAAAGAACAAAAAAATGGATCTCCGCTGTTCAACAGTCCTGCGGAGAGATCAGTAAGGAGAAAACTATGGGAAAAGATAAAGTAATTTCAGAAAAAAAAGGCAGGAAACGTTTTTTAGTTGTCCTGTTACTCATTATTATTGCAGCGCTGACAGCTGTTTATTTTCGCGTCAATCCTAAATGGAAGGCTGCAAAGCTTACTATAGAGCCTGCAAACAGGATCTCAGATATACAGTGTATCGAACCTTCGGGTATGACACTTGAAACAAGGATACTTCCGCCTGAGGGCTATGAACGTGTTCCTGCAAAGGAAGGAAGCTTCACCGAGTATCTGCGTAAATATCCGCTTCTTCCTGACAATACAAAACTCCCCGTATATGACGGAACGACAATGGATTACTCATACGTTGCAGCTATATTTGATATAAGTCTCGGAGATGAAGGATATCAGCAGTGCGCAGACAGTGTAATAAGACTTTACAGTGATTATTTCTATGAAAACAAGCAGTATGACAAGATATCATTCCAGTTTTCAAACGGCGATGTCTGCGATTATAATCGCTGGCGCAAAGGAAAGAGAATGCTTGTCTTTGGCGACTTCTCCTGTGAGATACCTGCCGCACTTCCCGACAACAGCGAACAGCAGTACAGGAACTACCTCAAGGAGGTAATGAATTATGCAGGTACCCTCTCTCTGCAAAAAGAATCTGAAGTTATATCTCCCGATGATATCCGTGTAGGCGATATCATATGCGATGATACTCACGTTGTTCTGATAGTCGATGAAGCGGTAAATGATAAAGGTGAAAAATGCTATCTAATAGGAGAGAGCTTTATCCCTGCCGTATGCTTCCATATACTTACAAAAACAGAGGGCAGAGAGGAAACTCCTTGGTTTACGCAGGAATATCTGAAAAAGGATCAATTTGTAACAGGAGCATTTCCGTTCAGAAGAGAAGAGATACGCCGCTGGAAAGAAGGCTTCTGAACAGTATACTGCATTTTATGAAAGCGGTATCATAAGGGTGACGCAGAAGCCGTCATTTGGGCTTGAACATATAAGCTCACCGTTCATCTTATCCATAAGCTCACTTGCGATATACAGTCCGAGACCGCTGCCGTCCTTGCCCACGGAGTTTTTCTTGCCGCGGTAGAATTTACTCGTTATGAGATCGATCTCATCGGCAGGAACACCTGCTCCGTGATCCCGTATGGACATCTCAAGGTAGTTGTCATTTATGCTGTAGCCTATATCTATCACTGTACCTGCGTATTTATACGAGTTGCTTATGATATTGCCAATGACCTGTGAAAGTCTCGGTCTGTCCACCTGTATGAGACACTGAGGTATATCTCCCTCATTTGCAAGGCAGCGGCTGTCATGCTCGGATACCAGCTCATGCAGTATATCCGAATTCTCATCACAGCAGCTGACATTCATTTCGCCAAGATCATCAAGTGCGGAGGAAAGCAGATCGCTGACCAGAATATTTATCTGCTCGGCTTTCTGATGAATGTTGCTGACTTTCCCGCTGACATACTCGTCCTTGACCTTTACCGACAGCAGCTCGCAAAGAAGCTTTATGCCTGTTATAGGAGTTTTCAAGTCATGGCTGAGAGATGCTATCATCTCTTTTTCTTTCTGCTTCAGTTCATTTTCGACCTGTCTTGAACGTTTAAGCTCCTCACGCATGATATCAAAGCTTTCCGTAAATGCTCCGAAGAGATTGTTCTTCTCCAGCATTATAGGCTCGTCAAGACTTCCCGAAGCTACATTCACAGCGAACTGCTCCATTTCCTTGAATGGAGTTATGATATTCTTTTTTACGTAGCTGCCATACATTAAGCCTGCAATAATAAACATAAACGCCATTAAAGCCGCAGCCATAATGAGCTTTCGTTTTGCTATATCGAATTTCGCTTTATCGGGATCGGGTATGACTATGGTACCCAGCAGGTGACTTCCCTCAGCCACTGACAGGCACAGACAGCCTTTGTTTACGGCTTCCTCGACTGACTTCACATTTCTCAGTTCAGTGCTGGCATCGGAATACACGATGAACTCGTCGCTGTCGAAAATTATCATCTCATCACTGAACTCATCACTGTCAAAAGAGCCTATATCGTCCCACTGCTCCCTGACAGTCTGTATCATATCATTCAATAACAGCGTATCGGTCTTGCTGCTCCTGTATGACCGCGTAATGCCGATAAATATAGTTATACCGCATATGATTATAGCTGCTATGGTCAGCAGGAGCCTGGTATAAAACTTCATTATCCCCGTCCTGCCTCT
>CAMYYQ010000187.1 GCA_947303535.1 uncultured Ruminococcus sp. | reverse complement strand
GCAGCAGGCTTCATCAACCTCTTCGGTCTCCCGATAAAGGTTAGAGCACAGCTTGACAAGAAGCGCAACAACAAGTAATATTGCTGTTACTCAAATAAGTGAACGTTTCAGGCAGGGGAGCCTTCTCCTGCCTGTTACGATTTATTATAATGCGTAATTATATGTGTTCGCTTCGCTCACAAATTTAAGGATTATCCAAGCATTTCTTTAATTTGTCGCCGCAGGCGACTCCGCAATTACGAATTACGAATTAAGCATTAAGCATTGAAAGAAAGGAGAATTACTATGGTAAAGATAAGGCTCATGACTATCAACGACTGGAAAGGCGTTGAGCAGGTCTGGAAAGACCATGAAGGCACAAACCCCGTTGACGACTGTGAGGAAGGCTTCACAAGATACCTGAAACGAAATCCTACCACAAGCTTTGTTGCTGTGGACGGCGATAAGATGATCGGTACGATACTGGCAGGTCACGACGGACGAAGAGGCTTCTTCCACCATGTAGTAGTTGCTCCCGAATACAGAAAACGCGGTATCGGTGAGGATCTGGTCAACCACGCTATGGAGGCTCTCGAAAAAGAGGGCATACAGAAAACGGCTCTCGTTGTTTTTGAACATAACGACCTCGGAAACGGCTTCTGGGAGCATATCGGCTTTACCACAAGACCCGACCTTGTATACCGCAACAAGTACGTAAAATAATATGGATAAATTCATGAAGATAGCCATTGACGAGGCTCGGACAGGCATTACCGCAGGTCACGGAGGACCTTTCGGCTGCGTCATCGTCAGGGACGGCAAGGTGGTCGGCAGAGGACATAACGAAGTAATAAAGCAGAATGACCCTACCTGCCACGGAGAAGTAATGGCTATACGTGATGCCTGTAAAAATATCGGTACATACGACCTTTCGGGCTGCGAGCTCTACACTACCGCAGAGCCCTGCCCCATGTGCCGCGGAGCTATCATGTGGTCGAATATCGGAAAGGTGTATTTCGGCTGCAATATCGCTGATACAGACAGTATCGGCTTCAGGGACAAGGTGTTCTTCGAGTCTACCGAGGATATATCCGAGGAGCTTGACCGTAAGGAGTGCCTTGAAGTCTTTGAGGAATACCGTGCTATAAACGACAAAAAGAGCTACTGACAAACGACTTCCACACAATATCACACTACTATAAGGAGAACTATGTATGAAAAGCGGTAATTTTGGCATAGCTTTGATACTTTTTGCAATATTCCTTACGCTTAACAGCTCGGGAATGGAGCTTTTTACATTTATTATCGCGCTCACAGGACTTGGCTGTTCTATAGCAGAGAATATAGTGCAGAAAAAGGAAAAGTGATCTACAGGAGAATTATAATGGCGGATATGAAAAAGATCAGAAGTGTTCTTGCAGTTCTTGCAGCTGTGTCAATGCTTGCAGGCTGCGGAGAGAAAAAGACTTCCGATAATAACACCACAGAAGCATCAACTACTACAGCAGTTACTACTGAAGCTGCAACAGAGGATACAACCGCAGCTTCAAGCGATACGGACTATGTCGAGCTTTCGAGAAAGCTCCTTGATGATATCTTAAATGACGATTTCAAGCCTGTTATGGAACTGTTTTCCGACAGATGCAAGGAACAGCTCACCGAAGGCGTACTTATTGAGGGCTGGAAAAACATAAAGGAAGAGGGCGGCAATTTCATTGCCGTAAAGGAGTCCAGGACAGAGACCGAGCAGGGCATGACCGTTGTAACTACGGGTATTGATTTCGATAAGACCGATTTTGATTTCTTACTTGCTTTCAATGAAAAAGGCGAGATCGAGGGCATAATGTTCACTTACCCCGAGGAGGAAGATATACCCCCTCAGGTAACAGCCACATTCGCAGAGACTTCCATAAAGGTTGGCGAAAAAGAGCTTGACGGTATGCTCACTATGCCTAAGAACGCCGAAAAGCCGCCTGTAGTGATACTCATACAGGGTTCGGGTCAGCACAATATGAACGAGGGCAGCGGAGAGCTTGCTACATTCAACGAGCTGGCACACGGACTTGCTGAAAGAGGAGTTGCTACCATAAGGTACAACAAGAGATTCTATCAGTATTCCGAGCTGGGAGCTGACGGAAACTACACCATACAGGAAGAAGTTCTTGACGATGCGGCTGCTGCTGTAAAGCTTGCGAAGTCCTATGTGGACGAGGGCAAGGTAAGCGGCATATTCGTAATGGGACATAGTCTCGGCGGCTGTGTTGCACCTTCTATCGCAAAGGCAAACAGCGATGTACAGGGTATCATCTCACTTGCAGGTACTCCGAGAGATCTTGTAGATGTTGTCATAGATCAGCTTACCGCGCAGAGAGACGCTGCGGAGATCGGTTCGCAAAAGGATTCGTTACAGGAAATGCTCGATGATGCAGCTGTAATGAAGGAGGGCAATGACAAGAACGCTATCCTTATGGGCTGGGGATATGACTACTTCAATTCCCTCAAGGAACTGAAAATAGGCGAGACTGCAAAGAGCCTCGATATACCTATGCTGTTCTTACAGGGCGATTCCGATGTACAGGTATATCCCGACAAGGACTTCCCGCTGTGGAAGGAATACCTTGAGGGAAAGGACAACTGCACATACAAGCTTTACGAAGGTCTCGGACACTTCTTCAGTGATGAGGACGGACACCTTAACAAGCAGGTAATGGACGATACAGCTGAATTTGTAAAAAACAGTGTTAAATAATGATTTTTTATCGGATATGAAATTTGTATTACAGGAGAGATAATTATGGCAGATATGATGTGGGCAGGAAGATTTTCAAAGCAGGTAGATGAGGGTGTCAACGCTTTCAATTCTTCCATTTCGTTTGACGGACGTATGTATGAACATGATATACGCGGAAGTATAGCTCATGCAACTATGCTGGGCGACTGCGGTATAATTTCCAAGGAGGACAGCAAGCTCATAGTAGGCGAGCTGTGCAAGATAAGCAACGATATCTCCGACGGAGTTATTGAGCTTGATCCCAATGCCGAGGATATCCATATGTTCATCGAAGCCGAGCTTACAAAGCGCCTCGGCGACGTGGGAAAGAGACTTCACACAAGCCGTTCAAGAAACGATCAGGTCGCAGTTGACCTGAGGCTCTATCTCCGTGATGAGATAGCTGATATCTATTCGCTTGTAAAGGAGCTTGCCGTTACGCTTCTGAATATGGCAAGAGAGCATACCGAGACTATAATGCCCGGTTATACTCACCTCCAGAGAGCACAGCCTATCACATTTGCACATCATCTTTTAGCTTATGTATGGATGCTTCTGCGTGATATGGAAAGATTGCAGGACACAAGCAAGAGAATGAACTATTGTCCTCTCGGAAGCGGTGCGCTTGCAGGTACTACTTACAAGACAAACCGCAAGCAGACCTCAGACCTTCTCGGCTTTACAGCTCCTATGCCAAACAGCCTTGACGGTGTTTCCGACCGTGACTACTGTATAGAGCTTTGCTCGGCACTCTCCATACTTATGACACATCTTTCAAGATTTTCCGAGGAAATAATCCTCTGGTGCTCATGGGAATTCAAATTCGTTGAGCTTGACGACGCTTTTGCTACAGGCTCGTCTATCATGCCTCAGAAGAAGAATCCTGATGTTACCGAGCTTATCCGCGGCAAGACAGGCAGAGTCAACGGCGACCTCGTAACTCTCCTCACTATGATGAAAGGCATACCGCTTGCGTATAACAAAGATATGCAGGAGGACAAGGAAGCTATATTCGATGCAGTTGACAATGTTAAGCTCTGCGTAAAGACTTTCACTCCTATGCTTGCAACAATGCGCGTACTCAAGGATAATATGAGAAACGCAGCTGCAAGAGGATTTATCAATGCTACGGACTGTGCTGATTACCTCGTTAAAAAGGGTATGCCTTTCCGTGACGCATACAAGATAACAGGTACACTCGTTGCAAGATGCATCGAGGACGGACTTACACTTGAAACACTTCCTATAGAGGAATACAGGAAGATGACAGATCTCTTCGACAAGGACGTATATGAGGCAATAAGCCTTGAGACCTGCGTCCGCGAGAGAAAGTCCGAGGGCGGTCCTTCACCTGACGCTGTAAGAGAGCAGATAAAGCTTGCAGAAAAAGCACTGGATCTCTGATATGAAGAAAAAGGATGTCACCTTTACTATCGGTCTCACCATCCTCA
>CAMYYQ010000186.1 GCA_947303535.1 uncultured Ruminococcus sp. | reverse complement strand
ATCAGCTCAAGTCTTTATGCAGCTTTAAGTAAAATTATTATTGTCGTTTACTATATGTTACAGTTAAGACCTTCAAAGTAAAGGTTTCCTGATAACTTCTGCTGCATTGACTAAAGCATAATAAAAGGCTGTCGTACTGTCATTTATGATGTGTGCGGCAGCCTTTTTAATTTGCCGGGAAAGAAAAAAGCACCCATTCCCCTATGTTATTAGACAATCATATTAAAATGTAAAATATACCATAAGATATTCGCTTATTTTCGTTATGTTGTATAAAATTAAAAAATAAGGTGCCTAATGATTGACAGATTTGTATAAATAATGTATGATAATTGTGGATAATGTTCTAATAGAAAAAATAAGGAGGCATGTATATGAACCAAACTTATCCATTGACCGCAGCACAGAATATGCATTACCGTTGGATCCGCGAGTATAAGACACAGCAGGTATCCGGACTGAGTATCGTAGCCGCTTTTCAGTTCGATGTCAATATCGAAACACTGAAAAAATGTATCGAGCTTGAAAAGCAAAGATACGCCTGTCTGAGACTTCGCTTCACCAAGCCTGATGAAAACGGCGAGATACAGCAGTATATTGCAGACTATGAGCCGGAAGACCTTGAAGTAAAGGACCTTACAGGAATGTCTCTTCAGGAGGCAGACGATATTATGCAGAAATGGGCATATGAGACCTTTGACGGCGATGATATACCCATGTGCGAATTCCGTATCGTTAAGCTTCCGGAACGCTATACAGGCTTCTTTGTTCATATGGACCACAGGCTCAATGACTCTGTTGGTGTTGCAGTAATGGCGACGGATATTATGAATCTGTATATGCACTTTGCAAAGGGAGCTGAATATCCCGCACCCCTTGCAGATTTTGAAAAGGTGCTTATTTCCGATCTTGAAAAGGCTTCAAATGAAAAGCGTGTTGCAAGAGCAAAGAAATTCTGGGACGAACAGCTTGATGAGCTTGGCGAACCGCTTTATTCCGATATCCAGGGCAAGTCCGTGCTCGAAAAGGCAAGAAAGAAGCATAATGATCCCAACCTCAGAGCAGCCGATATCGAAAGAAAAGAGCTTTTTGTTGCAGTTAAGGATTATCAGCTTGAGGTAGACAGTATGCAGAGAGCTATCAATTTCTGCCTCTATAACCAGATATCCCCGACAAACCTGATACTTCTTGTTATCCGTACATATCTTTCAAAGATGAATGACGGTCAGGAGGATATCACAGTAGAAAACTTTATTTCCAGACGTTCAACACAGGATGAAATGACATCAGGCGGAAGCCGTGTGCTTTGCTTCCCCTGCAGAACAGTTATTTCGGGTGATACTACCTTTATTGACGCTGCAAGAAAGATCCAGAATCATCAGAACCGTATCTATATGTACAGCGGATATGATCCTGAGCTTATCAGAGAGGAAATGAAGAAGCGCTACAATACACCTGACGATACAACCTATGTAAGCGTTTATCTGACCTATCAGCCTCCTATGAATACAAGCGACCTTGATCCTAATTCCTCAAAGCTCCGTACACATATCAAGTGGTTCGCTAACGGCGCAGCAACAAAGAAAATGTATCTTACGGTTTCACATCTGCCCGACAGAAAGCTCAACTTCTCTTATCATTATCAGACAGCAGAGCTTACTGAAAAGGATGCCGAGCTTATGTATTATTATATGATGCGTATTCTTTTCAGAGGCATAGAGGATCCCGGAAGAACTATAAATGAAATAATCGATATGATCTGATCACAGGAAGGAGAAAATTACCATGGATGAAAAATTGGAAGAAAAATTCAAGGAGATCGCAGCACGCTACTGCTCTGTACCCGCAGGTGAGATAACAAATGAGATGAGCTTCAGAAACGACCTTGGGCTCAGTTCGCTTGACCTTATGACATTCCTCGGCGACCTTGAGGATGAATTTGATGTAGAATTCAATTTCGGCGAGGATGAGCAGAAGCTTACGGGTATTACAACAGTTGAAAGCGCAATGGAATTATTGAAGGAATACATGGAATAATATACAGGTAAGCATTATGAAAAAAACTATCTATACGATGTGGAAAAGATGCGGGGAAAAATATGCTGAGCTTCCTGCTGTGCGCTGGCTTGCAAAGAAGGATGTTCTCGAAAGAAGCTATGCCGAGCTTGGCGCCGATGTAACGGGTATCAGAAAGGGCTTTAACGCCCTCGGCTTTTCGCATAAGCATATTGCCCTTGTAGGAACAAGCTCAGTTGAATGGATCACAGCATATATGAGCATTGTAACAAGCAATAATACTGCTGTTCCTCTTGACGCTGCTCTGCCTGCCGCTGATCTTATCGACCTTATAAACCGTTCTGATTCCGAGGGTGTTTTCCTTGATCCGAAATTTGTATCTCTTGCAGAGCCGATCAGGACTAATTGCCCTGCTGTCAGAAAAATATGGATGCTTTCGGGAGATGCCGTTGACGGAACAGATACGCTTTCAGGTCTTATTGCCTGCGGAGCAGATGCCTCCGAGCCTGAGGAGCCGTCCGAGGACGATATTTCCATGATCGTCTATACCTCCGGTACTACCGGCAAGAGTAAGGGCGTTATGCTTACACAAAGCAATCTTTACTGCAATATCGAAGCAATCCTTTATGACCTCGATCCCGGTCTTGTATTTATGACCGTGCTTCCTGTACACCATGCCTTCTGTCTGTCAATGGACTGGCTGAACGGCTTCTGGATGGGCGCTGTTCTCTGCATAAATGACTCGCTTTTCCATATTGTAAGAAATATGGCTATTTATAAGCCTTATGTTATGCTGATGGTTCCTCTTATGGTGGAAACTATCTATAAAAGGCTCAAATCACTTGAGGGACAGGCTCCTGCCGAGGTCATCGCAGAAAAGGTATTCGGCGGAAATCTGAAATATATCTTTACCGGCGGAGCGCATCTTGATCCTTATTATATTGATGAATTTGCAAAATACGGCATAGAAGTCTATGAAGGCTACGGTATGTCGGAATGTTCGCCTGTAATAAGCTCAAATAAGATAGGTGAAGGCAAGCCCGGTTCTATCGGCAAGCCTCTTCCCAATGTTGAGATAAAATTTGAAAACGGAGAGATACTCGTCCGCGGTACAAGCGTTATGAAGGGCTACTACAAAATGGAAAAGGAGACCGAGGAAACGCTTAAGGACGGCTGGCTCCATACAGGCGATAAGGGCTATCTTGATGAAGACGGCTATCTGTTTATAAACGGCAGAGTTAAGAATCTTATTATACTTTCAAACGGCGAAAATATTTCTCCTGAGGAAATTGAGACAAAGCTTGCTCTTAATGACCTTATCAGCGAGATAATAGTAACGGGTGAGGATAATCTGCTCACAGCGCGAATTTATCCGGAACCGCAGGCAATTGAAAATATGACGCCTGATGAAGTTAAGGATGCTCTGCAAAAAATTCTTGATGATTACAATAAGAAGCAGCCGACCTATAAGCAGCTTTCAAGACTTGTAATCAGGGAGAATCCTTTCCTTAAGAATTCTTCCAAGAAAATAATACGTCACGAAGTGTTGATGGATGAACCGAATACATGAATAAAACTATAAATATTATTGAAACAGCTTATCAGCATATTTCCGGTACAGACGGACTGCCGCTTGCAGTTCTCAGAATAGAACCGGAAGCGTCTGAGGATATCAAGGGTATCGTTCAGATAATCCACGGAAAAAATGAGCATAAGGGAAGATATGCCGCTTTTATGAGATACCTTGCCTCCAACGGCTATATTGCCATTGCAAACGACCACCGCGGGCATGGTGAAAGTGTCCGTGATGCAAATGACAGAGGCTATATGTATGAAGGAGGCTTTCAGGCTCTGATAGAGGATGTCCACGAGATAACCCTTGAGGTAAAGGAATATGCGGCGAAAAAATGCGGACAGAAAAAACTGCCTGTCGTTCTTATCGGACACAGCATGGGTTCCTTAGCCGCAAGATGCTATATCAGAAAATATGACGCGGATATTGATAAGCTGGTAATAATCGGCTGTCCTTCAAAATCGGATATGATGAAGGAGGGACTCCTTATCCTTAAGGTCCTCGGTAAAATAGAGGGAAAAAAATACCGCTCACGATTGGCAAAGCTGCTGATAATGGGTGTGTCCTATGAACTGAAATTCTGGAATGAGCATTTGCATAACGCATGGACAAATTCCGAGCGTGAGGCTGTAAT
>CAMYYQ010000185.1 GCA_947303535.1 uncultured Ruminococcus sp. | reverse complement strand
AGGCGATAAATTCAGCATTATCGGCATTGCCGTTCCTGCGGCAGTACTTATGCTGATAAGCAGAAAGCGCAAAAAGAATGACCGTTAAATGAAAAGCTCCCGAAAGCAGCTAATAGCTGTATTCGGGAGTTTTTGCATATATTCTTAAAGCTTTCGCGCCAGTTGCAGGTCTAAAGTATCGGATATGACAAGCCTGCCGCCGTGAGCGTTTATGGCTTCCTTTATTTTCGAGAAAAACTCTTCCCTTACGCCTTTTTCAATGGCAATATGGTCTGAGTAAGTTCCCAGCAGCTGAATGTACTCATCTGCCGAAAAAACACGTTCACGGTAAAAAAGATGAGACTGAATATCACTGAAACCGTATTTACCCGCTATATTTGCAGTTTCCTCGGACTGCGCTTCCGTATACTCGGTCACTGTACCGCGCTTCTTATCAGGATAATAGCTGTAGTAGTATTTATCATAGGCAACTTCTATCGCCTGAGCAAGTGCGGCATCTTTTTTGCTTATGCAGGGGTGATTGGCAAAACGCGCAAATGCTCCGCCCTGTCTGAGCATGGAGAATACCTTTCGGTAGCCTGTATCCTCGGGTATCCAGTGAAATGCAGTAGCAGAGAATACAAGATCATAAGCATTTTCAGCAAAAGTCATATCTTCAAACTTTCCCGTCATAACAATCAGATTCGGGTATTCTTTAAATTTTTCCCTCAATAGTTCGGACAAATTCTCACCGTATTCTACGGCTGTGAGCTGACAGCCCGTATCGAGCACAGGTCTTGTTGCCTGACCACTGCCGCTTCCAATCTCAACTGCACGGCTGTTTTTATCAATATGTACATAGCCGAAGATCTTCTCATATAATTCGCTGACATACCCCGGACGCATCTTATCGTATACCGATGAGACACTGTCAAAAGTACTTTTTAAATCATTTTTTGCTGTCATGGCAATGCACCTCCGTATAATAGCATAGGATAATCATTATATAACATATCATACCAAAAGTCAAGCAATGTTATCATAGGCTGAATGTACACAACATAAAGATTAAATACAGTAATTATTTCCACATATATTGCATTTTGTGTTTATGTGTGCTATAATGAATGTAGCACATTAATTATATCATAGCGTTTTACTTATATGATATAATGAATGTAAAAACATTCATTATAATTGATTTAAAAGCCCTTGCAGATACGCAAATCAGAGATTTGCTCCCTGCATATCGGGCAATTATAGCATAACGCTTCGCTTATATGATATAAATAATGTAATGTAAATGGGAATGCGGATTACGACAGGGAATCTATAAGACAGAAAAATGTTCCGGTAATATCGGGTCAATGAGGATGATTAATCTAAATTATCGGAGGAGAACATGAAAAACAGATCAAAGAAACGTACTGCTGCGGGAGTACTGTGTCTTGGTATGCTGTTGCAGTCAGCAGCATATCTCCCTGCAAACGCAGACAACAATGGTGCAGTTACCATAAATGAGGTCTGCACCAAAAACACCACCTACCAGTCGGGTGACGGGAACTATTATGACTGGATAGAACTTTTCAACAGTGGAAAGTCGGAAGCAGACATCTCAGGCTGGGGACTTTCAGACAAAGAACAGGAGCCCTACAGGTATACATTCCCAAGCGGGACAAATATACCTGCAAACGGACGGCTTGTTGTGTTCTGTGACAGCGATGCCGCAGTCAGTGACAGCAAGACTGCTCCATTTGGATTATCTGCTTCGGGCGAAACTCTTGTACTTACGGACTCACAGGGCAAAACAGCTCAGACAGTTACCGTTGGCGCACTTGCTGCCGATACTTCATACGGCCAGTATCCCGACGGTAGCGGCGAATTCTACACACTGAGCTGTACACCGGACAAAGAAAACGCTGCCCCCGAAGGAAGTGCAGCTGTACGTCAGCCTGTGTTCTCACAGGAAAGCGGTTTTTATGATAACAGCTTCTCTCTGAACCTTACCGCAGAAGAAGGCTGTACCATTTACTATACCACTGACGGCAGCGATCCCACAACAGAGTCTGAAAAGTACACAGCACCTATCACTATCGAAGATATGTCAGATACTCAGAACCGCCTCAGCGCACGTACCGACATAACTCCGAACAAAGCGACAGCACCGCGAGACAGCGTGGACAAGGCAGCTTTGATACGCGCAATATCAGTTGACAGCGAAGGTCGTGCAAGCGAACCTGTAACAAAGACGTATTTTATAGGCAAAACAAATTCGGGATACTACAAGCAGATGAAGGTAGTATCATTAGTAACAGACCCTGACAACCTTTTCGATTACGAAAAAGGCATCTACTGTCTCGGAAAGGTATTCTACGGCGACAAAAATCCAAACGAACCACAGGAGGAACAAAAAACCGAGGAGCACAAAGAGCCTGAGGGCGAAAGACCTGAGGATAACAAACCTGATGGAAACAAGCCCGAGGAACATACAGGTCCCGAGGGCGGCAGACCGGGACGAAACAGAGCTCCGCAAAACGGCAATATATGGGAAATGGAAGCCAATTACACTCAGAGAGGAAAAGAGTGGGAACGTCCTGCTAACTTCACTCTCTTTGACGGCGGCGAAATGGTACTGCAGGAGAATGTGGGAATCAGAATAAAGGGCAACTATTCAAGATGCCTTGCACAGAAGAGCTTCAATATCTATACAAGACAGGATTACGGCTGTGCAGAGTTTGATTACGACTTCTTCTCGGGAAAAGCAACCAAGGCTAAAAACGGCAAGGCTATAAAGAAGTACGACGGACTCGTTCTCCGCAACGGTGGCAACGACAACGGTGCAGCTTTCTTCCGCGACAGCATAAACCAGAGTCTTATCACTGACAGAGGTTTCGCTTATCAGGCTACTACTGAATGTGTAGTATTTATCGACGGCGAATTCTGGGGCACTTACCAGATGATGGAAAAGATCAGCGACAGCTACCTCAGCTCACACTACGGAGTTAAGAAAAGCGATATCGCCATGATAAAGAACGGCGAGCTTGAAGAGGGCAGCGAAAGCGACCTGAGCGACTGGCAATCTCTTTGCAGCGGTGTTGCAAACGGCAGCATATCCTATGATGAGTTCTGTCAGAAAGTAGATATACAGGGCTTTATGGACTACTTTGCAGCTCAGATATACTGGGCTAATGCAGACTGGCCTAAGAGAAACTATACCGCATGGCGTTCAGATGCCATTGACGAGGAAAATCCGTATGCTGACGGCAAATGGAGAATGGTGCTCTTCGATACGGAATCAGGTCAGGGACTTTACGGTTCTTACGACAAGTCATTCTCGGCTGACTGCTACAGCCGCTTAAAACAGGACGGCAGCCAGCTTGCTAAAATGTTCACCGCTCTTTCGGGCAATGAACAGTTCAGAAAAGACTTTTCAAGAACTATGATGGATATGGCAAACTATAACTTTGTTCCCGAAAAAGTAAACGAAGTCATCAGCTACTACAAGAACAACTACAAGCAGCAGATCGCAGATACTTACGAGCGTTTCAACTCCGGCAGCTCAGGCAAATTTGAAAGCGAGCTCTCAACAGTTGCAAACTTCTACGCTCAGCGTTATTCCTATGCGGAGCGTACCACAAGATCAGCAATGAAGCTTTCTTCCGAGCCGCACAAGCTCACAGTCATCAACTCAGGCGATAAGGGTACTATAGACCTTAATACTCTCAAGCTCGGAAACATAGACCAGTGGAGCGGCAAATACCACTCCGATTACGACATCACTATCTCAGCAGATGCCAGCGGCGAAATACCTTTCACACGCTGGAACATTAAAGGTGCAGAGATAATAAGCGGAGACAAGACTTCGGCGACTATCACAGTAAGACTCAGCTCAGATGCAGCAATTGAAGCAGTTTACGGAGATTCGGAAGGTACTATTTCCGAAGACCCCGATGAAGAATACATCTTAGGCGACCTCAACAACGACGGAGTTGTGGACATCTATGATCTCAGCCAGATGAGAAAGGCAGTCGTTTCAGGCAGTGCTGAACACTTTGCAGCTGCCGATATCAACGGCGATAAGGCTATCAACAGCGATGACCTTACACTTCTCAAGAAGTACATCACAGGCGAGATAAAAGAATTTAAAAACTAAAACATAAAAGCAGACCGTCTGTCATAACAACGATGCACATATAGAAGTTTATAGTTATTACTCGGGGAAAACCTTTCTGAGGAAAGGTTCTTCCCCGAA
>CAMYYQ010000184.1 GCA_947303535.1 uncultured Ruminococcus sp. | reverse complement strand
CTCTTACCTGAATGACTACTTTGGCCATTATTTTTTGTCCTTTGCTTTTTCTGTCAGAGAACCAACTCTTACCATGAAGAATTCGTCAAGGTTGCTCTGGTATATCGCTGAAAAAGATATCCTTTCAAGCAGAGGCGTGTCGGGATCGACAGCTTCTTCAAGGACTCTTTTATTGAATTTGAGCCATGAAAGCTCCCTGTTTTCAAGATAATCCATATTTATCTCCAATCTTTTTAGGTATTAGCTAAAGGCTAATGGCTAACGGCTATAGGCTTAATATTTGAACTGTCCGTTGCCTATGAATTCGCAGATGAGCGAATCGGGAGTAATGTCTTTTTTGTCGATAGGCGTAAGAGCTTCCAGGACTTTTACCGACTCCCTTACTTCGGGAACGTCCATGAGCTCCTCAAGCTGACCGAGAAGGTCGTTGCGGTAGACTGAAAGCTCATAAGCCATGAATGTGTCAACATCATAGTCAGAGCGGTATTTATACGGCATTATGTACTTGTTCTCGCCTGCTTCAACGTTGTGGAACATATTCATTGTTTCACGGAGAGAGCGTTTGCGGAAGTTCCTGTCGCGTATCATTCGGCGCATAAGACGTATCCTTGACGGGTGGAGAAGTATGCCGTCATCTGATATACGTGTGCGGACGCTGACGTATATCTTGCTTATCATGCTGTCAGGCACTGTGATAACGGAGGGGTTGAGAGCGTGTATGCCCTCAAAAATAACTATCTCGCCCTTGTTTCTCTTGAACATCTTTCCCGAGCCGCAGCGTGTTGAGGTCTTGAAATTGTACTTGGGCAGCTCTATTTCCTTGCAGGCGCTTATTGCCTCTATCTGCTGATTGAGGAGCTGACTGTCAACGCGGAGAGGTGACTCAAGGTCCATTTTTCCCTCGGCAGCAAGTGTTTTTTCGGCTTCGGTAAGCGGACAGAACCAGTTGTCCATAGAAAGTGTATGTGTTTCGTGCCCCATATCGTCAAGGAGCTTTTCTATCATCATAGCAGTAGTTGTCTTGCCTGAGCCTGAGGGTCCCGAAAGGAGTATTACAGGCTTTTCGTTGTGATTTTCGGCGATATCGTCCGCTATTTTCTTTAATTTGTAGAGGTAATCCTCGTTTATTGCCCTTACATATTCTTTAGGGTCTTTTTCTATTCCCTGATTTATTCTTGCAACTTCAATATTTTTATTTAACAGTGCTTCTGTCTGTGGGTGTTTTTTATATAGTACAAAGCCGCGAATTTCGGCATAAGATCTGCCTGAAAGGTCAAAATTATTGTCCATAGTATCATGACGGTAATACATTTATAATATTATATCACATTTTTGGCATTATTTCAACCCATCAATTTGGTATTTTTAACGTTATATTCAACGGACTGTTTATTTTTACGTGTGATACATAACTTTTTGTAAGTTTACGCCCTTGACAAACCGTTAAAACTGTGATAATATTAATTTACAATATTCCGTAAAACGTAGATGAGGAAGGCTTTTCCGAAACCGTTTCAGAGAGCAGCCGTTTGGTGCGAGGCTGTACGGGCAGGATATCACAGCACACCGCCTCTGAGTGCGCCCAATAAGCGTCGGGAGCTCCCGTTACAGAGCACTTGAGATACGGAGAAGGCTCCGTGTGAATCAGGGTGGAACCACGGTTATTATCGTCCCTTGTGCCTAATTATAGGCGTAAGGGGCTTTTTTGTTCTAAGGAGGTAAATCATGGCTTATAATCTGCATATTTTTAGAGGAACAGACTGGACAGACGGTGCTGATGACCCGATCACAGCAGATGAGCTTCTCAGCATTGACGGCGTTGAGAAATTCAGCCAGCCGCCCATAACAAATCCAAGAACAGGTCTTTCAATGAGTATGGGAATGGATAATATGTATTCATATGGTAAGGCTGTATTCATGCTTGAAGACGGTATGATAACCGTTGCCTGCCGAAACGAAGATGTTCCTGATGTCATGCGTCCTTTAGCAGAAGCTCTCGGAGCTGTTATTCAGGGAGACGAGGAAGAATTCTATTGATAAAATAGTAATGCCGCTGTAAAGAAGGTGAGAAAGTGAGCAATATTAAGTACAACGAGCACGAGGAAGCATACGAGCTGCCGTATAAGATATGGGGCGAGATGATGACTGTCCGCTTTTATACCGAAAGCGAGGAGACCATAATCAGCAATCTCAAGGATATCGCAAAAAAGCTGGGACAGCTCGACAGCGGCAAGGGTACCATAGCAGGTATGCTTATCGACGAAGGCTACTATGAAGGCGGAGCTGCGGACGCGCTTGCGAAAATACTGAAAATAGAGGACGTTTACGTCGATATCGACGACGAGGATATTGTCGTTTGCTTCGATACGGGTACTGACGACGGATTTATGAAAGGCTTCGCCCATGTGGAGCTGTTCGGCGAACTGTTCGAGATAACAGGCTGGGTCACATGAAATGGATACTCCGCAGCGGAAGGATATACGCCTCAATAATTACGATTATTCCCGTAACGGCGCGTATTTCGTGACGATATGCACGAGGAATAAAATGTGCATTTTCTGGGATAACAACGATAAATACCGCCCGATTTTGTCAAATATTGAGGCAACGGAAAAACAAAATGTAGGGGCGCACAGTGTGCGCCCGCAAATTAAAAATCGCGATAAAAAGATACATTTGTCTGATATTGGAAAAACTGTAAAAGAAGGATTGAAAAATATTAATCACTATTATCCAATGGTAATGGTTGATAAATATGTGATAATGCCTAATCATATCCATGTAATTATTCGTATTGAAGCGGATAATGTGGGAATGGAAACAGGCGGGCGCACACTGTACGCCCCTACATTATCGCTTATCATCAAAAATTTCAAAGAATTTGTTACAAAACAAATTGGTTTTTCCGTATGGCAAAGGTCGTTTTACGACCGTGTATTGCGGAATGAATGGGAATACCGCAATGCGTGGCAATACATCGAAAACAACCCCGAAAATTGGGAAAACGATGAATTATTCTGCAAGGAATAACAGATCATCGTACAGACGAAAAATTATGCATCAAGCATTATGAATTAATAAAAAGGAGAGATCATCATGATCAAATTATCATTACCTGACGGCAGCGTTCGCGAGATCGAGTCTGCACAGTCAGCCGCAGAAATCATCAAGGGCATCGGTATGGGACTTTACAAGGCTGCCTGCTGCGTAAAGGTAAACGGAGAGGTCAAGGACCTCCGCACAGTTATCGACAGCGACTGTCAGTTCGAGGTATGCACATTTGACAGTATTGACGGTAAAAAGACATTCTGGCACACAGCTTCACATATCCTTGCACAGGCTGTAAAGAGACTTTACCCTGCTGCAAAGCTTGCTATCGGTCCTGCTATCGACAACGGCTTCTACTACGATTTCGACCTCGAAAAGCCTTTCACTCCCGAGGAGCTTGAAAAGATCGAGGCTGAGATGAAGAAGATAGTCAAGGAAGGCATCGAGCTTGAAAAGTTCGAGCTCTCACCTGCTGACGCTATTGCTAAGCTCAAGGAAATGGACGAGCCTTACAAGGTAGAGCTTTGTGAGGAACACGCTGACAAGGGCGAGCCTATCTCATTCTACAAACAGGGCGAGTTCATCGACCTCTGCGCAGGTCCTCACCTTATGGACACAGCTCCTGTAAAGGCATTCAAGCTTCTCTCATGTACAGGTGCTTACTGGAGAGGCAATGAGAACAATAAGATGCTCAGCCGTGTTTACGCTATCGCATTTCCAAAGGCTTCACAGCTTGACGAGTATGTCAAGATGATCGAGGAAGCTAAGCTCCGCGACCACAAGAAGCTGGGCAAGGAACAGGCTCTCTTCATGTTCGACCACACAGCTCCCGGTATGCCTTACTGGCTCCCAAGAGGCTGGAAGCTCTTCAACGCACTTCTTGAATACTGGAGAGGCGTTCACGAGGATCACGGCTACACCGAAATTTCAGGTCCTGTTCTCTCAAAGAAGGAGCTCTGGGTAACTTCAGGTCACTGGGATCACTATCAGGACGGTATGTTCGTTATCCCTTCTGAGGAAGATTCGGAGGTTTACTGCGCTAAGCCTATGAACTGTCCTAACGCTATCAAGGTATATATGAACAAGCAGCGTTCATACAAGGAGCTTCCGCTTAAATTCAATCAGGTAGACGTTATCCACCGTAAGGAGAAGTCAGGCGAGCTCAACGGTCTCTTCCGCGTTC
>CAMYYQ010000183.1 GCA_947303535.1 uncultured Ruminococcus sp. | reverse complement strand
AATACTTGCGGCTTACCTCTTCAAGGGCACTTTATTCCGCGGCGAAGCAGTTCCTTTTGTAATGGAGCTTCCTAACTATCGACTTCCTGCTGCAAAGAACGTTGCACAGCTCCTCTGGGAAAAGGCAAAGGACTTCTTACAGCGAGCTTTCACGGTAATACTTATTGCTACAGTAGTTGTATGGTTCTTACAGAGCTTTGATACTCATATGAACATGGTAAGCGATGCGGGGGACAGCATACTTGCAGGAATAGCAGGTGTATTTGCACCTTTAATGAGACCTGTAGGACTTGGCGACTGGCGTATACTTGTTGCGCTTATAAGCGGATTTATGGCTAAGGAAAGCGTAGTATCAACACTTGAGATACTGTATTCGGGCAGCGTTGAAACTGCTATGTCTTCTCTTTCAGCAGGCTGTCTGCTGGTGTTCTCACTGCTGTATACACCATGTATCGCAGCCATTGCAGCTGTAAAGCGTGAGCTTGGCAAAAAATGGGCTCTGGCAGAGGTGGTATGGCAGTGCGGAGTAGCATGGGTGATGACGCTTATCATACGCGCGGTACTTATAGCGATAGGAGTGAGCTGAATGAATATAGCTGATATTGTCATTATAGTGCTTATTGCTGCGGTTCTTGTGTTTGCGGTAAGAGCTACAGTGAAGAATGCAAAGAGCGGAAGCTGCTGCGGAAACTGCACTAAATGCAGCGGCTGCAATAAAAAATGAAAAATACCTGTAAAGCTTCGGGAAAGAGGCCTTACAGGTATTTATTTTTCGGCGATATTGATTTGTGTGATCTTGTGTGATATAATGAAAAAAACGTTCGTGATACAAAGGGAGAATACTATGTTTTATCTTATTAAGGACACTCTTGAAAAATGCAAGAATTTAAGACCAAAGGACTCAAAGGCAAAGTATGTTGCAGTGCTTTCGACTGAGGAATGGCTCGGCAACAGTTCAAAATTTGATATGGGCATTGACCTTGAAGTCAGTACCTCCGAGATACACAGTACAAAGGCGGAAGTGAACTATGATTCACTTACGGGTACTTTTTCTATTCCCGACAGGTATAATATTGCGGAAAAAAAGAACAATTTCGCTTTTGCTCTGGACGAAAAGGGAATAGTATTCATTGATGACAGCGGTACTGTTGAGGAGATTATCAAAGAAGTCGTAAAAAGCAAGCGCTGGACTAATCCGTCCCTTGAAAGATTTATCTATGATTTCTTAGAGCAGATAATCTATATAGATCAGAGTATTCTTGCCAAATACGATGCTGAGCTTGACGAAATGGAGGATAAGATCCTTGCAGGAGAAGAGGATAATTATCCTAAGCGTTTAAGTGAGATAAGAAGCGATCTCCGCGATATGAGGATACACTACGAACAGCTTGAGGATCTCGGTCAGGAGCTTGAAGAAAATGAGAATAATTTCTTTGCACATGAAAACCTGAGATATTTCCACCTCTTTACTCAGCGTATCACGCGTCTGCATGATACTACCGCAGCACTGAGAGACTATACCGCGCAGATACGCGAGCTTTACCAGTCACAGCTGGATATAAAGCAGAATCGCATAATGACTATACTTACTATTGTTACGACTATCTTTATGCCGCTTACTCTTATTGCAGGCTGGTACGGAATGAACTTCAAATATATGCCTGAGCTTGAATTCAAAGCGTCATATCCTATCGTTATACTGATAAGCATTATAATAGTTGTGATAAGCCTGATTTTTTTCAGAAAGAAAAAATGGCTGTAAACCGAGTTGATAAGAAAAGCTGCCTTAATGGCAGCTTTTTTATCACAGTCTGTCTGCGATATCAAGTATCATTTTTTCGGTCTTTTCCCAGCCGAGACAAGGGTCTGTGATGGATTTTCCGTAGATATGCTCATCTATCTTCTGTGAGCCGTCCTCGATGTAGCTTTCAACCATGAAGCCTTTCACAAGCTTGCGGATATCGCTGTTATAGCGGCAGCTGCTGATAACTTCCTTGACTATTCTCGGTTGTTCGAGAGGGTGTTTGCCGGAGTTGCAGTGGTTGGTGTCAACTATTACGGCAGGATTTTCAAAGCCCTTCTGCTGATACATATCAAAGAGGAGCTGTAAGTCCTCATAGTGATAATTAGGCATATGCTGACCGTGATTGTTCTCAAATCCTCTGAGTATGGAATGTGCAAGGGGATTGCCCTTTGTGCTTACTTCCCAGCCGCGGTACAGGAATGTATGACCTGACTGTGCAGCCTCGATAGAGTTCATAAGTACGGGGATACTGCCGCTTACAGGATTTTTCATACCTACAGGTATATTCAGACCGCTGGCAGTAAGACGGTGCTGCTGATTTTCAACTGAACGAGCTCCCACAGCCACATATCCGAGAAGGTCGTTGAGATAACGGTGGTTTTCAGGGTAGAGCATCTCGTCAGCGCAGGTGAAGCCTGTTTCCTGTATTGCGCGGAGATGCATTTCACGTATTGCAACTATGCCCTTGTACATATCAGGCTCTTTGCTTGGGTCAGGCTGATGTAACATTCCCTTGTAGCCCTTGCCTGTAGTTCTTGGCTTGTTGGTATAGATACGCGGCACTATGAGTATTTTATCCTCCACCTTTTCCTGCACTTTTCTGAGGCGGCAGATATAATCGAGGACGCTTTCCTCGATATCAGCGGAGCAGGGACCGATGATAAGGAGTATCTTATCGGACTTTCCGCCGATAACGTCGGCTATCTGCTTGTTTCTTGCTTCTATGACCTTTTCAAGCTCCTCCGAAACAGGGTACTGTGCCTTAACTTCGGCAGGTATAGGAAGCTTGCATTTGAAGTTCATATTCATAAATTTTTCTTCCTCTCTGATGATTTATAATAAAAGTATCATATCACTTTACTGATATCAGCAAATGCGGCTTTAACCGTTGCCGAGCATTTCCTCAAGTATCTCAGCTGAATCTGTGACGCAGCCTCTGCAAGTGCGGAGACCGCCGCGGAGCTCGCCGCATAATACGGACTTATTTCGGGATATGAACGCATTTTCAAATTCGCTTATCTTGTCTGTATCTTTGCCGTACTTCATTGCGAGAACATATTCTGCTGCCAATACAGCACCGCATTTTATCATTTTTCCGCCTGCAAAGGGAGCGGCTGCGGCTTTTGCCTGTTCAATGTCCATGCCTGCGTCATCGGCAAAGGTACAGAGTACAGATGCGGAACAGCTGTAGAAGCTTTTGTGGTACTTGACGGCTTTTTCGGTTTTTTCTGCCATTTTGAACACTCCTTGTGATTGATAACTATATAATAGCAGAAAAAACGGCAAAAGTAAAGACTGCTTCATAAAAAAATAATGAAATCAACGGCATTTTGTGTTATTATTAATATATAAAATTTTTTGGAAATGAGGATAGCAATGAATAAAATAAAATACACAGCAATAACCGCAGGAGCATTGATGCTTACATTTGTACCGACTGTTGGCAGTACGGGAATTATATCAGGATATGCGGCAGATACACCTCCCATTTATTATTATGGCGGCGGAAAAAGGCTTGTTTCAGATGAATGGGAAGGTTATGTGTCGGGATATTACGACGAAAATGCTGTTTTGCAGAGATATAAGGGCAATAAGGAAAATATAGTGATACCTGAATATATTGACGGTTTTAAAGTGGAAAACTGCGATATCGTATGGAGAGATTATCCCGATGTAAGATCAGTAACATACCCGAATATAGAATTTTGGAATTATTATATTGCGGATTCCAATGTAGAAGAGCTTTATCTGCCTTATATCACTGATACAAGCGAAATAGGCTGTGAGGGAAATAAAAAGCTGAAGATCATCGGCTTTGCCGACAAGGTAAATATCCTTGAATTTCCCAGCGATGCGTACAGAGACTGCACAGCTCTGGAGAAGGTGAAGCTGCCCACTGAGTACAAGAGAGTTAAAGTCGGCTCTTATGCTTTTTCCAATACAAATTTAAGCGAGGTGGATTTCGACAAGCCGTCGGTCATCGGCAGAAGTGCATTTGTAAATTGCAGATCGCTGAAAAGCGTGAAGCTCAATAACTCCGAGGTAGACTCACGCGCTTTCAGCGACTGTAATGCCCTTGAAGAAATAAGCTTTTCGGGCAGGATAGCCCTTAGTGATCTCAGCTTTTATAATTGTCCCGAGCTTGAAAACATAAACCTTACAGACGCTGATGTAACTTCCGATGCTTCCTTTGAAAATTGTCCCAAACTTATGAATATAAACTCC
>CAMYYQ010000182.1 GCA_947303535.1 uncultured Ruminococcus sp. | reverse complement strand
ATAAAGGCTCCTACGGGATATGATCTGGACTCAACAGTTTACACACTTACTTCTGGAAAGTCAGTTACAGTAAATGAGACAAGAACTTCTGGAACAATCATAGTTAATAAGACAGCAGAAGATGGCGTTACCAGCGATAGAGAGTTCAAGATCACGGGTTCTAACGGCAAGTCAGTTACTAAGAAAACTAACAGCAACGGTGTCGCTGAGTTCACAGGTCTCGATGTATATGACCTTACAAATGGTAAGCCTGTAACATATACCGTATCCGAGATCAATGTGGATACTCGCTATGAAGTGCCCAAGGCTCAGGATGTTACGCTCACAAACGGCAATGCTGACCTTACGGTAGCCGTTGACTTCGAGAATGTGCTGAAGAAAGGCAATATCAAGATCAACAAGCAGTCTGAGGATAATCAGAACGGCGACAGAACATTTACAGTCACAGGCGGCGGTGAGACTTACACAATGACTACTGCAAATGACGGAATAGCCATATTTGCAGGCATTCCCGTGTATGACAGCAATAACAAGCCCATCACCTATACTATCAGCGAGAAGGACGTTCCCGTAAGATATGTGGTTCCTGCTGATCAGACCGCTACCCTTACAGCAGACGCTACAGTCGATGTAAAGTTCGAGAATAAGCTCAAGAAGTTTACCGCTGAGATCACAAAGAAGGATAGTGAGAACATCACCGCACAGGGTGATGCTACACTCGCAGGTGCAACTTACGGTCTCTACCATGACGGCAATCGTGTTGCAACATATACCACAGATGAGAACGGACACTTCATTACAGACGAGTTTCCCTGCGGCGACTACACTCTCCAGGAGCTCACTCCGTCACAGGGATACCAGCTCAATGACGAGATCTACAAGGTAGGCGCAGAGCCTGAGAATTACAAGGTTGAGGTAAATACTATCGCTCTTGATGTAACTGAAGATGTTATCAAGGGCAATGTTTCTATCATCAAGCACAGTGATGATGAGGACGATACAGTCGAGAATCTCGAAACAGGTGCGGAGTTCGAGGTTTATCTCAAGTCCGCAGGCAGCTATGACAATGCTAAGGAAACTGAGCGCGACCGCCTTGTTACTGACAAGAACGGCTTTGCTAAGACTAAGGATATGCCCTATGGCACATACACTGTTCATCAGACCAAGACCGTAAACGATGCGGCTTTTGTTGCTGACTTCGATGTGATCATCGCAAAGGAAGGTCAGACATACGAGTATATTCTCAATAACAAGCCTTTCAGATCATATATCCACGTTACAAAGGTCGATGCTGAGACAGGAAAGACCATTCCCTATGAGGGTGCAGGATTTCAAATCTATGACAATAACGGAAATCTTGTAACCCTCGGTACAGACACATTCTATACCAATAACGCGGGATACCTCATTACTCCCGACAGCCTTAAATACGGCGACTATACACTTGTCGAGGTTCAGGCTCCTATCGGATATGTACTCGACAGAACACCTGTGGCTTTCACAGTCAATGCTGCAAATGCAAGCAAGGATACTGCGGTGAATATCGTCAAGGTCACAAAGGCTGATACTGCTCAGAAGGGCAGAATTTCAGTAAGCAAGCGCGGCGAGGTTTTCAAGAGCGTTCAGGCCATAGGATCGGCTATCTGGATAGATGAGAATGGCGAAACACAGACCGCAGGTACAACAACCTATTATCCTATTTTCGAGGAAAGCGGACTTAGCGGTGCTGAGTTTGAAGTTATCGCAGCCGAGGATATCTATACTGCTGACGGTACACTCAGAGCTTCAAACGGCGAAGTTGTCGCTGACATCATCACAGACAACAACGGAAACGCTGCAACAGAGCCGCTCTACCTTGGCAAGTACATTGTAAGAGAGAAAAAGGCTCCCTATGGCTATGTTCTCAATACAGAAGCAAAGGAAGTTGAGCTTGCCTACGCAGGACAGGAGGTCTCTATCACAGACGCAGTAAACAGTACATTCAATAACGACTATCAGGGCGTAAAAATAAACCTTGCCAAGTTCATGGAGCATGACGAGCTTTATGATATTGGCGACAAGGACGAGTACAAGAACGTCATCTTCGGTCTTTATGCAGCCGAGGACATAACTGCCGCTGACGG
Organism: uncultured Ruminococcus sp.; assembly: GCA_947303535.1. The sequence continues at coordinate 2,137 of CAMYYQ010000182.1, read as the reverse complement.
CACAGTTATCCCTGAAAATGGCTTTATCGCATCAGTTTCACTCGGTGAGAACATGACTGCAACTATCACAGAAAAGCTCCCATTCTCCAAGTATTACGTTCAGGAGATCGCAACCGATGAGCACTATATGCTTAATGGCGAGAAGTACCTCGTGAACTTTGAGTATATGGGACAGGAAATGACGACAGTCAATATCGACTGCGGCACATTTATCAATGACCTCAAGCGTGGAAGCGTTTCAGGCAAGAAGGTCAACGAACATGGTGATCCCCTCGAAAATGCTCTCTTCGGTCTTTTCAAGGCTGACGAGACTGAGTTCACAGCAGAGAACGCATATCTCACAAGCACATCAGACGAGGACGGAAACTTCGGCTTTAAAGATATTCCTTATGGCGAGTATATCATCAAGGAGATCGTTGCTCCCACCGGATATATCCTTTCTGACGAGCAGTATCCTGTTGTTATAGCTGAGGACGGCGATGTAGTTGAAATAACTGCGGAGAATAAGGGCATCACAGTTTCTGTCAGCAAGGTAGACCTCTACGGCAACGAGCTGACAGGTGCTTCTATGCAGCTTATCGACGAGAACGGTAATGTTATCGACGAATGGACATCTGACGGCGAAAACCACATCATCACAAATATACCTGCTGGCGGCTATACTCTCAAGGAAATCGCTGCTCCCGACGGATATATCATTGCAACAGATATAAGCTTCACAATCGACGAATACGGAAATGTAACTGTTGACGGCGTTGAAGCAACAGACGAGACTGAGGACGGTATCCCCTGCGTAACAATGATCGACAGCACAACTATCGTCAAGATCAGCAAGCAGGATATGACAACAGGCACAGAGCTTGCAGGCGCAAAGCTCCAGGTCATCGACAAGGACGGAAATGTAGTCGAAGAATGGGTATCCACAAACGAGCCTCATTTCATTGAGGCAAAGCTCATCGCTGGTGAGACTTACACACTCCGTGAGATCACGGCTCCCGACGGCTACAATACAGCCGAGGATATCGAGTTCACTGTCAATGATGACGGAAGCGTGACCGAAGTTGTTATGAAGGACACAAAGATCGTTACTACTACTCCTAATGTCCCTACAGGCGACACAGGTAAGAGTCCTCTCGGATATATCATGTTATTCATTGGACTTGTAATTTTCAATGTCCTCATATTCACAAGAAAGAAAAAGGACGAGCCTACTGACGATTATGCAGAGCTCTGTCCCGATTTCATTGAAGGAGAAAATGAATGAAAAAGAAGACTATACTTCGCACACTGGCGGCTGCTTCGGCAGTCGCCCTCCTTTTAGGAGGCATATATCTGCTGACAAAAGATGATGTAAGGCAGAAACTCAAGGAAACCGATCTCAAGCCATATATGCCGACACCTTCGGTTTTAGCGGCTCTTGATGATATTTCCGAGCCTGAAATTACTACGACTACAATAACGACAACTACCAAAGGAGACACTTCTGAGCCTACCACAGAAGTGGCTGTAATAACCACCGCATCTCCTGAGTTATCAGCAGAGGTCAGACAGAGCCTTATTGACTCGGCACAGTCGCTGAATTCAGAATACCCCGATGCACTCGGCTGGCTGTATATCCCTGATACGGTCATCAGCTATCCCGTAATGCAGAGCCGTGATAACGACTATTACCTTAGTCATGCGTATGACGGAACATACCTGAAAGCAGGCTCGGTATTCCTCGACTATCGCTGTGAAGGACGATTCCGGAATCCGATAAATATCGTGTACGCCCATAACATGAAGAACGGCTCCATGTTCGCACAGGTGACAAACTTCAAGAATGACAGCTACTTCGAAAACCACAAGTACGGCTGGCTTGCTACTCCTGAGACAGTATACAGGATCGACTTTTTCTCCTGTGCTGTTGCAGACTGGCATGACAGCCTGTATGAGGGAGATACTCCTGTGTCGGAGTGGGTACCGCATATCTGCGATAAATCGGTTGTTGGCAGAGAGATAACCTATTCAGATGATGACAGGTTCGTTTCATTATCGACCTGTTCATATGAATTCCAGAACGCACGAACTATCCTTACGGGAAAGCTCGTAGAGACAAAGGAGGTTTAAACTTATATGAGAAAACTGAAAACCAAGC
>CAMYYQ010000181.1 GCA_947303535.1 uncultured Ruminococcus sp. | reverse complement strand
ATGGTTTCAACAGCTTCCTGAATAATACGGTCACACTCGGGCTCGGAAGGTATGCTGTGGAATTCACCGTTAGAATAAGTAAAGCCAATAACCTCGTTGCCCTTATTTGAAGCATCTATATTGAAAAAATCCATCATATGTGTTTCAAGGACGAGCTCCTGATCTATATCGGGTATATCCTGCAAAGAGCCAAGGACTGTACATATGTTGGTTCCGAAGCTTTCAAGAGACAGCCGTAGGTTTCCAAGGGTGACCTGATAGAAACCGTGAGCAGTAGTATCAACGGTATTGCTTGCGATCTTGGACGTATGCGAAGTGACTATATTAGTCGAGCGTTTATACACAAGCTCAAAGACAGAAACAAATATTATCATTATAGTAATAAGGCATATCAGCAGAACGGTAAGGAGCCGTCTTCGCAAAGCGCGGCTTTTGGAGATTTCCTTTTTCATTTTATCACTCCTTTATGGTGTTGAATACATTATAGCATATTTTTTTCAATAAGTGAACAGAATTACGAAATTGTAATCACAGGGGGATTCATTATGGCACACATATTATTAGTAGAAGATGATTCAGATATCATGCGCATCAACAAAACATTCCTTGAAAACGAGGGCTACACCGTACACTGTGCAGATTCGGTGCAGACTGCTTCTTTCATGCTGGAGGAGTGTGTTCCCGACCTTGTGCTCCTTGACGTTATGCTGCCCGACGGCGACGGAATGGACTTCTGCAAGATATTGCGGCAGAAAACACAGGCTCCTGTAATATTTCTTACAGCCCGTGATGAGAACGACAGCGTTATTATGGGATTCCGCAGCGGAGGCGACGATTACATAACAAAGCCTTATGACCTTAATGTATTAAAGGCGCGTATAGAAGCACAGCTCCGCCGCAATGCAAAGCAGTCTCCTCAGCACCCGAAGATAGAGCTTCCCGAACTTACTGTTGATCTTTTTGCGGGAACTGCCACCCTTGACGGAAATGAATACTCACTGCCGCAGCGTGAGCTCCAGATACTCTATATGCTTGCTTCACAGATAGGCTCGCGTATAAGCTATCATGATATATACAAGACCATTTACGGCTGCGACGTGGAGGACAGCAAAAACACCATAAGGGTAAATATTTCCCGTCTGAAAAAGCATCTGAATATGGACGATATGAGCACATATGAGATAGCTGCCACATCTGATGGCGAATACGTTCTCAGGCGTGTCATATTCTGAAAAATATTTTCCGATTACAAATTTGTAATTATACAACACGGTCTCTGTCTGCAATGCTATAATGTCATTGTCAGCAGAGGCCTGAATATTTTTATAAGGAGAATAATTATGAAAAAGACTTTTATTATTGTAATTACGGGTATACTCGCAGCAATGACTGGCTGCGGCACAAACTCCGGGAATACAGTTCCCACAAAGGCAGCTGTAACAACTACCGCAGCAGCTACTGCTTCGGAAAATACATCGACCACTGCTGCAAAGGCTGACAATAAAAAAGCTGATAATGAAAAAACTGAAAGTAGCACAACAGCTGCATCCGATGAAAACACTGGAGCTTCACCTGTGACAAAGACTGATTATATGCAGATAGCAGGTGTATGGTATGAGGAAAACGTACTCGATACCCGTGCGCTTACAATTGACGGCGACGGAACATACAGGCTCGCATATCGCGGCGGCGGAAGTGAATACGGCAAGATCGAGATAGAACGTCAGGTGCTCGGCGCCGACGATGTCACAAATATCTGGTACTGCTTCTACAGAGAGGACGGTACTCTGTGGGAGAGCTTCCGTCTTACAGAACGTGAAAATATGTCTCCTGCACTGGTTTCGGGATTTGACAGCAGCGCCTCAGTATTTGGATTAGCCAACGGCGATGCAACAGGAGAGCCCGACGCTACCTTAGCGGCAGTCAAGAGATTCATTGGCAATTGGAGCTGCGGAAGATGCTATATCAGTATCAGCAGCAATGGCGACGGAACATACAATGCAGATGTTAAGTGGAGCTCCAGCGCGGCAGAGGGCGGCGCGTGGACATACATCTGTACATACGACGCAGAGAATGACGCTCTTGTATGTAACGGTACGGGCGTAAACGTGGATTATGTTTATACTGAGGACGGTCAGAGCTCATATACGGAGAACTATAACAACGGCAGCGCCATGTTCTACACTGATAATAACGCAAATCTCCTGTGGCACGACTACTATGCAAATGTGGCTGACGGAATGGAATTCATGCCGTGCTGAAAAAGCGATTACAAATTTGTAATTCCGCACACAAGCCCGAAATAATATGATATTATATAATCACAGTAAAGGCACAGCGCCGAAACAAAGATGTTTTAGAAATGAGGTATTTATTATGAAAAAAATGATTTCTTGTCTGGCAATACTCACAATGTTGGCTTCTATGGTATCATGCGGAAACACAGAAAAAGGCGGAACATCTGAAAGTGTGATATCGTCATCAAAAACAACTACATCATCTGCTGCAACAACTGCCGAAGCAAGTGCTTCAAAAGATGAAAAGACAGCAACAGCTGCAAATGGGGCTGAGAAGTCAAAGGATAACTCTAAAACCGAAACATCTTCTAATGATGCAGCAAGCAGCACTCTCATTCTGAAAGAGGAAGACCGTTTATTCGGCGCATATGTTGATACTCAGGGGGACGGTCTTAACCTCAGAAACGAGCCATTCCCCACAGCAGATATTATCACTACTATCCCCGACAAAACTCAGATAGATATTTACTCATGCGGAAAAGCCGGTTGGTACTGCACAAGCTATAACGGCAAGTCAGGTTATGTAAGTGCAGAATATATAAAGAAGATACAAGATCATGAGCCGCAGGAAAATACACAGGAATTAATTACTGACATAAGTGAACTTGTCGGACAGTGGAAGTATCAGATAGCTCCCGAAGGAATGAATATAAATGCAGGAGTGACTGACAACGGCACTATTGATATAAAATCAGACGGTACATACACCTATACTGACCTCGACGGCAATACTCATTCAGGTACGGTAAAGGTTGATTATGATACATTAGGCGGAGATTACAGAGTTCCGTTCTTTGCATTCTATGAGGGCGATCAGTTCTTTATCGGCTGCTATTGTCACGAAAGCCATTCCGATGTGTATATGACAGGCAACGGCGGTATGTCTCAGATAGTCAGAATAAAGTAAAAACAGGATTTCAGCTTATACTCCTTAAAAGGGACGGGCTGTGACCGTTCCTTTTTTTATATATGGGATTACAGTATTATAATTAAATTACAAATTTGTAATTCTGCGCACAAGACTGAAAAATTATGCTATTATATAATCACAGTAAAGGCACAGCGCCGAAACAAAACAATTTTAAAAGGAATGAGGTAGTTTTTATGAAAAAAATGATTTCTTGTCTCGCAGTTCTTGCAATGCTCGCAGCAGTACCAACAGCAGCAGTTTATGCAGCAGATACCGCAGCCGTATCAGTCGCAGCAGAGACTTCTTATGATGAAACAGACATCAGGAATATTGTTGGTCAGTGGAAGTATCAGGTAGCTCCCGAAGGTATGAATATAACAGCAGGAGTAACTGACAACGGCATCATAACTGTAAAAGAAGACAGCACATACACATATACAGACCTTGACGGCAATACTCATTCAGGCACGGTAAAGGTGGATTATGATACATTTGGGGGAGAGTTCAAAGTTCCGTTTTTTGCATTCTATGAGGGTGACAAGTTCTTTATCGGCTGCTATTGCAGTCAGAATAATCCCAATGTATATATCACCGGAAACGGCGGAATGGCTCAGCTCTTATCAGTTGATGCTGACTTTTCCGCAATAACAGGCGAATGGGAAGAAGTGAACGGTGACGGTAGAGTTTTAAATATCAGCGCAAACGGTATCTATACCGTGACATATCCCAATAACTCAACAGAGCAGGGCTTCATCAAGATAGGGAATGAGATGTTCAGCGAAAACAGCAACGGCAAATGGTACAATTTCTATAATGCAAGCGGAAGAGCATGGATAGGCTTCCCGAAGACTGACGACGGAACAGTCAATGAATTAAAGGCAGGAGATTTCACTCTCAGACGCAGAAACGCCGATACAAATGCTGATGCTCATCAGGAGCAGGCAGAAGGCGGAAAGACTGATAGCAAGAACGAGAGTGTATCATTTGATAAAGAGGATAAGACTAAGGGTGCTATAAGAGTTATGGAAAACTTCAATGTAATTATGGCATTAACCGGTGCAAGTCCTGCTTATACT
>CAMYYQ010000180.1 GCA_947303535.1 uncultured Ruminococcus sp. | reverse complement strand
CTTGCTCATGCCGAGATCATCGCTATTGACGCTGCCTGCAAAAAGCTTGGCGGCTGGAGACTCCCCGACTGTGCTATATATGTTACTCTTGAACCTTGCCCTATGTGCTGCGGAGCGATCATCAATTCAAGGATAGATAACGTTTATTTCGGTGCATACGACATAAAAAGCGGCTCTGCCGTATCTGTACAGAAGATGTTTGAGCTTCCGTACAATTACCGTCCCGAAGTCACAGGCGGCATCATGGAAAAAGAATGTGCCGATATCCTTTCGGATTTCTTCCGACAGCTCAGGATAAAAAAGAACCACAATTGATACGCGCCTATCCGCTGCTTTATGCAGCGGATTTTTTCGCGCCCAAAGGCGCGAATATCAGCGCGGCAAATGCCGCGCAGGCGCGTAGTGGAAGAAGCTCCCGACCCGAGATAAGCAGAGCAGCACCTATTATCATAATTATGACCGCACTGCTTCTCCACCGCACAAAACGCGGAAAGATCTGCTTTACAAGATATGCTCCCGTCATGACCTGCAATGTCACCGAAAACACTGCAAATACAGCAAAAATCACAAGAAACAGCGCGTCTATGCGCTGTGCTTCAAAGGGCTGCGAAAGCTGTGCGGCTGTTATTACAGGGAAATCTGTTATATCCATTATTCCGCCCGTCACAGCAAGCACTGTCAGTATCAGCACAGCCGATACTATGGCTTTTGCAGCAAAATACCACACAAAGGCTTTCTGCCTTCCGCCCTTGACTTCTCCCGACAGCACTACAAGGCTGCCGAGACTTCCGCTGAGAGCTGCTCCTCTTGCGATTTCGTAAAAAAGACTGCGCTTTTCGGGAACAACAATATTGCTCCAGTCAGCATTGATCACAGCGCTTACAAAGTCTATTCCAAGGCAGAATACTCCTGCCGCCGCTGCAATGACCGCAGCCCGCGCAACAGGCTTTATCCCCGTAGATGAACTGTAAAGACATACCAGCGCGATAAGTCCTGCGGTCATAAGCTGTCCCCATACGCCTTCATTTTTGTAAGGGATATACACCACACCGCTTGTCCGCCAAAGTGCAGAAAACAAAGTTCCGCCGCAGAATACTGCATTTACAAGAAAAAATGCAGCCGCAGGCTTTTTAAGCTTCCCGTTTTTTGAAGCGAAAGCCAATGCAATAAGCAGCTGCAATGCTATTCCTGCAAGTACTCCGTATAAAGTCTCAAGAGACATACTCCCACCGAAGCAGAAAAGCTCAAACATATCCGTAATCAGCAGCAGCGCAGCAAGCTGCCTTTTTGAGATGCTATTCATGGTACTCCTCCACGGTAAAGTCGCGTTTCTGCATTTTCTTCATACCCATACGCACAGCTGTATCTCCCATTCCTTTTCTTTTGAAAGGCGACAGCGGAGCTGTATACGGGAAGCCGTAATCCTCAGTTGCACATATATTCACAAGAACTGCACAGGCAAGGAGACTTATGCCGAATAATCCCAGTATCCCCCCTGCTATGATAAAAAGGAACCTCAGCACAGTCACCTGCGGATCAAGCTCGGGAACTACAAGTCCGCCAAGCACCGAAAGTGCAGTCATGGTAAGGAGCGGAGTACTGACAAGTCCCGAATTTACTGCGGCATCGCCTATGATAAGTCCGCTTATTATGCTGACCGAACCGCCTACAGGCTTAGGCAGCCGCACACCTGCTTCACGTATTATCTCATACATCAGCAAAACAAAAAGTGCCTCTGTCACTATGGACAATGGTGCTTTTTTCTCAGCTTCCACCAACAGCATAAACAGCGTGCTGTTCAACAATTCGGGGTGATACATCACTATCGCCACATAAAAGGACGGCAGCAGTACTGCCGCAAGAAAAGCGATATATTTCAGCCAGCGGATAAACACGGCATAGTACGGCTTATAGGCGTAATCGTCAAGGGTCTGGAAGCTCTCGCAGAACAGCCGCGGTATCACTACAGCATAGGGAACTCCGTCCACAAGCAGGGCTATCCTGCCCTCGATAAGCTTTGAACACAGTACATCGGGACGCTCGGTAGTTCCTGTGGAGTCGAATATCTCAAAGCTACCGTTCTCAACGAAAGGACGCAGATACCCCGTAGTCAGTATGGCTTCAAGCTCCACATCGTCAAGGGAACGGCGAACCTTTTCCATGAGCGACTTTGGTACGCGGTCTTTCATGACTCTTTTTACCCTTTGTAAACAGCTCCATGACAAGCTCAGGTGACTTCAGACGCCTGCGTATCTGCGACATATTAGTGCGGATAGTCTCGGTGAAGCCCTCATGTGCTCCCATGACATTACCCTCGCCGAAAGGCTCCTGAACTCCCCTTGAATTATACCCCTGCACTCCGAAACCAAGTCCGAAGTCCGTACCCTCGGCGATAAGCACCGCAAATCCCGAATTTATCAGCCGAAAAAGGGTATCATAGTCACTTACCTGCGGTCGGTCAGTGGACAGCAGAAGCTGCTCGTTTATATAGTGGAACAGTCCGTGGGAGTCCTTTTGCTGCGGTATATCGGTTATTGGCTCAAATATTAGCTCAGTTATGACTGATGTTGATACCATGCCCTCGCAGCATATCAAAGCGCAGTGTATCCCGCCTGTTACAAAACGATTTATGAGCAAGTCCGACGAACCGCCCGAAATACGGCGTATCTTCCCGATGCTGTCATCAAGTGACGGCAGCAGTCCTCCTTTTTCCATACATCTCACCTCAGCGTTATTATGTGCAAAGCCTGCATGAATATGCACATTTAGCCGCTTGTAGTGGCGGATACTATCCGCCCGAAATATCAAACAACTAAACGGGGCAATATACATCGCCCTGTTTAACAAAAACGCCTGCACTGTGAATATCCACAAGTGCAGGCGGCTGCTTTTATTTACATTTATATTTGGAATAAATCTTCCGATAAGCGAGGTACAGCAAAGGTATTCCTGCGATCGAACCGATGATAATTACTATCCCTGCTGCCTCTGAGTTCAGAGCTCCCAGAACAGCAGCCAGCCAGAAAATTGCAGAAAAACAAAGCCACATGATACCGTTTGCTCTGTTGTAGGCTGGGATATCCGAGATCTCACTTTCTTTGACCTCTTTTCCCGACCAGAACCACATTGGCTTTACGTTTCCATGCGTATATTCCAAAACAGATGAAAAATGTGCCTATTGGTATCGTAAGCATGAGCCAGACCACTCTATCCATTATAAAACGCTCCTTTCTAAGCTAAAACATTCTTTTCCAGCCACATTGCAACTCCGTCCCTGTCATTTGAAGCCGTTACTTCATCGGCTATATCAAGGACTTCCTGCACTGCATTTGCAACTGCAACACCAGTGCCGCACATTTTCAGCATATCAATATCGTTCTTGTCGTCGCCGAATGAAACGATATCAGCAAGCGATATGCCGCATTTCTCGGCAAGAGCATTTATAGCGGCTGTCTTGCCTGCTCTGCTGGGCAGAAATCCGTACCAGTTCTCGCCGCGGTAGCATTGCAGCTTACAGCTGAACTTATCTGCGATATCCCGTGCAATGCTCTCATCGGGCAGCTCCGCTACTATCTTGTTACCGCCGCACTGCAAAGGTCTGTCGTACTCGAAATAAACAGCCTTGTGGAGCTTTTCCGACTCCGCGATATGCTTGCTGTTCCAGTAGACTGTCTTGCCGTCTGCAACGGTTATCTCTGTTGTAGGAACTGCTTTCAGCAGCTCTGAAACAATACCGTTCGTCTCGTCAGCCGTCAATTCGCAGCTGTAAATACACTCGTCCCCCGAATGTATCAGCGTACCGTCTGTGGTTATCTCGTAGTCAGGCTTCAAAAGCTCTATATAACGCTCCGCGCCTATCCAGTATCTCGCTGTTGCTATAGCGAAAGTGCAGCCTTTTTCCCTGCACTTCCGCAAAACTTCAAGTGTTCTGTCTGAAATAGTCCCGTCAGTTTTCAGTAATGTGTGGTCAAGGTCTGTAAGTATAAGCTTTTGCATATTGAAATGCCCCTTTTCATTGTAAAAAACGGGCGCACATTGTGCGCCCCTACATAGGAACGCCGAAACGGCGTTTCCTACTAATCACTAATTACTTTTTGATCTTCATGGAAATATCGAAGCACTTTACTGAGTGAGTAAGCGCACCAAGTGATATTATATCCACGCCTGTCTCAGCGACTGTACGGATATTCTCGGCAGTAACATTGCCCGAAGCCTCAAGAAGAGCGCGTCCGTCAGCAATTGCAACAGCCTCTTTCATCTCGTCGCAGCTCATATTGTCCAGCATGATTATCTCGACTTTA
>CAMYYQ010000179.1 GCA_947303535.1 uncultured Ruminococcus sp. | reverse complement strand
GACCATGCCGTACTCACCGATATCATGGGAAGCCGTGAGAAGAACACCTACGGCATTTTCACCCGTCACCTTGCAGAAAAGATACCGAACTGCATATGGTTTCCACAGGACGAGACAGCTGAATGGACAGACGAGAGAAAATACGCAAACTTTGAACAGATATGCGATTATGTGTGCGAACACGCTGAGGAGGGCGACCTTGTAATTACTCTCGGCTGCGGCGATGCATACAAGATAGCTAAAATGATACTGAAAAAGCTTTCGGAGGAATAATTATGCTCAAGGATAAGGAAATCTCTGTTTTCAACTATATCAAATCCCGTCTCAGTGACGGTATGTCGCCCTCTGTAAGAGAGATAATGGATGCAATGGGCTTCAAGTCAACATCAACTGCTCACCGTTATATCGAGACTCTCGTCCGTGAGGGACTCATTGAAAAAACAGGCAACCTTAATCGTACTCTGCGCCTGCCAAACAGCGGAACTACTTCCGTTCCCGTCATGGGTACTGTCACAGCAGGCAAGCCTATCACAGCTGTTGAAGATATCACGGGATATATCGGCTTTGAAGCTCCGGGAGTTGACCCTCAGGATCTTTTCGCGCTTAAAATACGCGGCGAGAGCATGATAAACGCAGGTATCCTCGACGGTGATATCGTTATCGTAAAGCGTGTGAACTACGCGGAAAACGGTGATATCGTAGTAGCCTTTATCGACCGTGAAGAGGCTACTGTCAAGACCTTCTACAAGGAGCGCGGACACTACCGTTTGCAGCCCGAGAACGATACTATGGAGCCTATCATAGTGGACGAAGTGGAAGTTCTCGGCAAGGTCATCGGCTTGAAGCGTTATTATTGAGGCAGCGTGACGCTGCACCCTTTCTCCGCGCTGAATTATTTCTGATAAACAAAATACAGCCGCGAGATATAATGGTTCATTAGGTAAATATCATCGCGTGACTGGCAATATTTTAGTTTTGCAGGAAATGCCGTCCTCGGCGTTCCTCAGACAGCCGTTAAATTATGAAGCCTTTAGCCTTTAGCTCTTAGCCATTAGTAAGCGGCTTCGCCGCTTTATTATCGGGCGGCGTTCCGCCGCCCCTACAATGGGCTAACAGCTAACGGCTAATGGCTAATGGCTCAAATCAAAATTTAGCTGAGCAAAATTTTGATTTATCTCTCAACTAAAACAGCTCCGAGGTAAAAAACATGACACTAAACGAAATAATGGCACTTATTGACCGTTCATTATTTGCCGCTATAGGATACACCGACGAACAGAACCGACAGAATATTCGCAAGGTTTTCTGTGTATGGCATAAGGGCTTGGGCAGACACCTTATCTCCACAAACACAAGTTCGAGCCATATAAAGAGCCTGATGAAAAACAATAATGTCTGCCTGTACTTCTCAGATGATACGACCTTCGAGGGCGTATGCCTGTACGGAAGGGCTGAGATACGCACTGAAAGAGAGTATAAGGAGCTTCTCTGGAATGAGGGCGATGAAAAATACTATCCCAAGGGCATTGATGACGAGGACTACTGCGTTCTTGAGATCATAGCCGAAAGCGGCAGATATTACCGCTTTGACGGAAAAGGCGATCTTTCAAAGGCTGACATTGACTCCTTTGACAGTGACAAAAAATACGAAAACGGGTACTCAAAGTTTAATGAAAAGAGTTGATAACAATGCAGGATAAGAATGAAAACGAGATCAATGATCTCCACGATATGCTGTCGGAGTTTCAGTCACTAACATCCGACGGCGTGAACTCCTCAGGACAGAAAATGAGTTCCGAGGAGGCTATGGCAAAAGTCGATGAACTTTTTGCACAGGCAAGAGCACAGAGTGCAAGCAAAAAGAAAAAGCGCAGCAGTTCATCTGCCGAAGAAGCTCCCGATACCTTTGAACTTCCTGAGGCAAATTACGAACCATATGAAACTGAGGAAAAGAGCACAGGATTATTTACAGGCTCAAAAGAAAAGAAAGAAAGTGCAAAAGCGAAAAATGAGAGATTGACCTCTGACGTAGCCGCACTTTCCACAGAGCTGACAGAGGGCAGGCTAAGTTCCGAAGAAGCTGAGAAAAAAATAACCGAGATGCTGACGCTGGCAAGCTCACAGAACACGGGCAAGGAGCCGAAATCCAGGTATTCTCTAAAGACTTTAGAAGTTATACTCCTTACTGTCGTTTCTGTTCTGATCTTTATTATCACTATGGACTCCGGACTTCCCGGACCGCTTTCCCCTGTCGCCATATTTCTCCCTGCACTTGCAGGCATAGGCTACAGATATTTCAAGATGCAGCTGCCTATACGCAAAGCCGTTTCGGAAAGTATCCCACATATTATCATATCCGCATTATTTCTGATGATCGTACTGCTCGCCTTTATATAATAGTTGAAAGCTGAGAATTGAGAGAAGTTATTACTGAACTCTTTCAAACAGATCTGTATTTTTGCAGAATACCATATATAAATTCTGCTCTGTAATAACGTTCACACTGCTCACTATGCACTGACAACTTATCACTAAAATAAATTTTTTTCAAAAAACTCTTCCATTTCTGCGAAAAATAGTGTATAATGTAAGTTGGTTTAAAATACGCCACGGAAAGGACGATACTATGCTTAATGAAGTTAAGGTAATCATCTGCGGAAAGGAATACAAGATAAAGACCGCAGAAGCACCTAATTACGTATTCGCTCTCGCAAGAGCACTTGAAACAAAGATCAACGAGATAACAGCAGCAAGCGGTTCTTCACCCTACGCTGCTTCTATAATGGTCGCTATGGCACTCCTTGATGACCTCAACAAGGCTAATCAGCGCCTTGACAGTATCCGCGACCAGACTAAGGAATATGTTGACGAGGCTGGCAGAACACGTATCGAGCGTGACGCTGCACAGAAGGAGATCGAAGTCCTCAAGTCAAAGATAGTTCAGCTTGAGAATATGGTTAAGCTCAAGCAGCTCAGTGACAGCATTTAATGAATAAAGCCGAAATACTCGCCCCCGCAGGCAGCATGGAGACTTTACAGGCTGCTCTCAGATCAGGTGCGGACGCTGTATACATAGGCGGCAAGCGTTTTTCCGCCAGAAGCAGTGCTGCAAATTTCTCTGCGGAAGAAATAGCCGAAGCCGCAAGGCTCTGCCATAAGTACGGTGCAAAGCTCGATCTTGCGGTGAATACTATCATTTCCGATGAAGAAGCCGACGAGTTCTGCGAATATATCAAAACCGCTGCACAAAGCGGAGTTGATGCATTCATAGTTCAGGATTGGGGCTGTGCGGAGCTTATGCGCCGCTGTGTTCCCGATGCCGTACTTCACGGCTCTACACAGATGTCGGTGCATACTGCCCAGGGAGCTTCCCTGCTTCGTGAGCTTGGCTATGCAAGGGTAGTTCCTGCGCGTGAACTGGATAAAGCAGCTATTTCACGCATCTGCAATGTGGGTATAGAGACCGAGATATTCGTACACGGTGCGCTGTGTATGTCAGTCTCGGGACAGTGTTATATGTCCGCCATGATAGGTTCGCGTTCCGCTAACCGCGGCTGCTGCGGACAGGCTTGCAGACTGCCGTTCTCGGCTGTAGGAAATAAAAACAGAGCCGCATTGTCACTGAAAGACCTGTCTCTCCTGCCATATGCACAGGAGCTTGCTGAAATGGGCGTTGACTCATTCAAGATAGAGGGACGCATGAAGCGCCCGGAATATGTAGCTTCGGCTGTACACGAACTCAAAGCTTCTCTTGACGGTGAAGCCCCTGATATGAAGCTCCTGCGCGGAATTTTCTCACGAAGCGGCTTTACTGACGGCTACTATACCGCACAGAGAACAGATATGTTCGGAGTACGCGAAAAGGACGATGTTATCTCCGCTCACGAGCTTATACCAAAGATACACGAGCTTTACCGCTTTGAGCGCAAGGCTTTTACTGCTGATTTCCACGCAGTTATCAAGAAAGATACTCCTGTCCGCATTACAGCGACCTGCGGCGATATCTCGGCAAGTGCCGAGGGCGATATACCTCAGCAGGCTATAAACCGCCCTACTGATACGGAAATGCTCACAAAACAGCTTTCCAAGCTTGGAGATACTGTATTCAGCTTTGGCAGACTTACTGCCGATATAGATGAGGGACTTATAGTCCCCGCAGGCAAGCTAAACGAGCTGCGCCGCGAAGTGGCTGAAAAGCTCACAGAGCGCATCATATCCGCAAATACGCCCGTTTATACCATAACGAACTATTCACCGCGTTTGCCTGAAAGCTCAGCAGCGGATATTCCCGAAAAGCTTTCCGTAAGGA